>DXEZ01000208.1 GCA_019114715.1 Candidatus Sphingobacterium stercoripullorum
TCCCTACAGGCGTTAGCGTGGAGCTATACACTTTATCGGGCTCGATATTTCCACTATCATCGAGCTTAAACCGGCTTATCTTTTTAGCCTCCTGGTCGGCGACATAAAAGTACAGGCTGCCTTCGCGCTTATCTGCTGCGATATCAATAGGCTGAAGAAGTCCTGTGTCATCTCCCTTGATTTCCCTAGTAGGGGTAATGCTTTTACTTTCCTCTGCTAGCGAGGAGAAGTTTTCAAAAAATAAAACCCTTCCTTGGTTACTGGCGTTGTAGTCCGTTAGCAGCAAGATGTCTTTCTCCTTATCATAATCGATCCCGCGTATGTTTGTGCTTCCCTCAACGGTCAGTATGACATCAGCCGTAAGGTTCTCAACAACATCTTCGCTGGGTTCTTTTTCAAATAAGTTCTTATAGATTGCTATTCCTCCGTTGCTGCCCGTTTTGACTATGTATACATCCTCGCCACTAGAGATTGCCTTCCAAGGCCTGGCGTCGGTGATTTTAAAAGTCTGGTTGGGAAGCGCATAACGGTTCAAAGAGCTGGGGCGATTGAACACATAAATGCTGGAGTCTTGTAGGTTTGTTGCATAGAGACGATCTTTTTGCGAATAGTAAAAAATGCCTTTTACACTTGTTAGCTTGCTATTGAGTATTTTGCCTCCGCCTTTATCCGAGTTAGCTAGTACCCCTGTGTTGCCCACACTCATGATGTAAATGGCCGTATCGGGTCTCCCTGGCGTGTTGATGCTACTTTGGAAAAGTCGTTTTGCAAAAGGGCTGAAATGCAGCGCCGCGCCACCGCGCGCTTCTGAGGTATGCTTTAAATTGACGCTAAATAGATCCTCCCGGTCTGCAGGGTCTATGATAACCACATTTTCATAAGGGTCTAGATCTTCGTTACTCTGGTAATCCGAGTAAGAAATATAGAGCCTAGTGATGGAGTTTTCAGGGACAATCGGCTCATCGTCTTCACGGACGCAAGAACTGATGAATAGGCTAATTGTAATTAGACAAGCAAGGATTACTCTAAAAATATGTGTCATTTGATCTTTTTTATCTTTTGCAACCACTAACCTAGCAAAGATACTAAAATATGTATTTTATCTTCTGCATAAAAATAATAATTGCAGCTTGAGTTGACGGGCCTTCTTGCTTAAAGGGGAGGGGGGAGCTCGTTTGCGTGGGCGACATATTTTCCTTCTTTTAAGGATGTGTAGTTTTTTATGGTTGTGTTAATTGTTTATTATCAGTGGTATATTGCTGTTTATTAAACTTAAAGTTTAGCTTTTTGTACGCAGGGAGTGCAAATCTGTTTGTTGTAAGCGGCTATTTAATACCTAATAAGGAGTGTGACGGGAACCAGCTTTAGTGAGTTAGTGTCCCTAATAATAAACGTGGCATGGAGGATTATGGGGAGGGGGATCTTTAGCGCTGGCTACTCTAAAAAAACAGCAGTTTTCTTGGATAGGAAATAATAGCTAATTTGTATTATATTTGCAGAGTATATAAGTGTATGTCAAGTTTATAATTGGGTATATGAAAAATAGTAAAGATCAGGAATTCGTTAGGGAGAAAATTGCTTTACCTGATGGAGGTAAAAAGCTTTTGTTACATTCTTGCTGCGCTCCATGTTCAGGAGAGGTTATGGAAGCTTTAATAGCATCGGATATAGATTTCACCATCTATTTTTACAATCCTAATATACACCCTAGAAAAGAGTACGATATTCGTAAGGATGAAAATATACGCTTTGCCGAGAAGCACAACATTCCATTTATAGATGCGGATTACGATGCTGATCGGTGGTTTGAGCTGGCTAAAGGCATGGAGAAGGAGCCCGAGAGGGGTATTCGCTGCACCATGTGCTTTGATATGCGCTTTGTGAAGACGGCGGAATATGCCGCCGAGAATGGCTTTGATGTGATATCAAGCTCCTTAGGGATTTCCCGGTGGAAGAATATGGATCAGATCAATGATTCTGGGGTTCGCGCTGCGTCTTTATTTCCTGGGATTGAATATTGGACATTCAACTGGAGGAAAAAAGGTGGATCCCAGCGTATGCTAGAGATTAGTAAGAAAGAGAAGTTTTATATGCAGGAGTACTGCGGATGCTCTTATTCTCTGCGAGATACGAATAAATGGCGAATGGAAAATGGTCGTGAAAAGATTAAATTGGGAGTGAAATATTACGGTGACGAAAATTAATTCATTATATTTCGTGATAAGCTTTTCTTTTCAGGTAAATAATATATATCTTTGCCCCTCAAATTCATTGTTGTGAAGAATCTAAAAACATATAGAATTCCTTTTTCCGGTTTGTCGGATGGCTCACACGACTTTGAGTTTGATGTGAACGAGGAGTTCTTTTCTTTCTTTGAGCATTCCTTAGTGAAGAATGCACAGTTAAAGGTACTTGTGAACCTCCAGAAAGATCCTAGATATCTGTCTTTGGACTTTGATATTTCGGGGAAGGTGGAGTTAAACTGCGATACCTGCCTGAATGTGTTTTGGGCACCCTTTTCTCAGCAAGAGACCGTTCTTGTGAAGTTCGATAACGAGGAATGGGAGGACGACGCGGAAAAAGAGGTGATAGTAATCCCTCCCAAGCAACACGAACTAGATTTAGTGGAGCTAATTTACGAGTTTGTCAATGTGCATATCCCACCGTATCCTAAATGTGATATCGATGGAGAGCTAGGGACTGAGTGCGATCCAGAGATGCTCAGTTATATGGAAGAAGTGAAAAGTCCAACAGACGAAAAAGAGAATAATGATCAGGATATAGACCCACGGTGGGCCGCCCTGAAGAATATAAAGAACAATTAAATAATAAAACAATAGAAAAATGGCAGTTCCAAAGCGTAAAGTTTCGAAATCCAGAAGAGATAAAAGAAGATCACACTACAAGGCAGTAGCGCCTACACTAACTGTGTGTAAAGAAACTGGAGCAGTGCATGTTCCACACCGTGCTTACGAAGTAGACGGAAACATATATTATAACGGAAAATTATTCATCGACAATTCGGAGACTGAAGTTGTTTAATCATTTTCGTTGGTAAAAAAACATCCCGTAATCAGTATAATTTCTAAATTATACTCTTATTGGGGTGTTTTTTTTCGTATAATTGAAGACGAAATAATTATCGAATGAAAATTGGATTAGATGCATTAGGAGGCGATCATGCCCCCGAATCCACCATTGTTGGAGCTTTGAAGGCTCTAGCAGAATTATCCTTGGAAGATAGGATAGTCCTTTTTGGTGATGAAGAAGATTGTAAGAGAAGAATTCAAGAGGCTGGAGGAGATAGCTCTAAGTTTGATTTTTGTCACGCACCGGAGAATATTTCTATGCATGAACATCCAACCAAAGCGGTTGTCCAAAAGCCCAACTCAAGCATTTCAAAAGGCTTTAGTTACTTGCAAGAGGGCAAGATAGATTCTTTCGCCTCAGCTGGTAACACAGGAGCGATGCTCGTGGGTTCCATGTTTACTATAAAGACGATTCCTGGGGTTCTACGACCGGCGATAGCTACCGTGGTGCCCAAGCTAAAGAATGGATCTGGTTTATTGCTAGATGTGGGTGCTAACGCAGATTGTAAACCTGAAATGCTCAACCAGTTTGCTGTATTGGGGAGTTTGTACTGCCAGCATGTTGCAGGTATAGATAATCCTAAAGTAGGCTTGATTAATATTGGTGAAGAAGAGGAGAAAGGAAATCACTTAACAATTGCCAGTTATGCGCTGATGAAAGAGAATGAGAAAATCAATTTCATTGGAAACGCTGAGGGAAGAGAACTCTTTACGGAATATGCCGACGTGTATATCTGTGACGGTTATACCGGGAATGTGATCTTAAAGCTGGCCGAATCGTTTTATGTTGCAACACTGAAAAAAGGATTCAAGGATGATTTTTTTGACCGATTTAATTACGAACGCTATGGCGGCACGCCTATATTAGGTGTAAATGCCCCTGTTATCGTAGGACACGGGATATCTTCACCAAAAGCTATTAAGAATATGTTGTTGTTATCGCGCGATATGGTGAAGTCGAATTATGTCGATAAAATCCGTAGCGCATTCAATTAAAGCGTATGATGTCTAAAGTAAATGCGGCCATTACAGCTGTGGGTGGCTATGTACCTGATTATGTGTTGACCAACCAAGAGCTAGAGACTATGGTTGATACCAACGATGAGTGGATTGTAACACGCACTGGTATTCGTGAAAGACGTATTTTAAAAGGAGAGAATAAAGCAACTTCAGACCTTGCAGTACCAGCAGTAAGGGAGCTTCTTGAGAAAAGAGGTATTGGTGCTGAAGAAATTGACCTTATTATATTTTGTACCAGTACGCCCGATATGTTGTTTCCGGCGACTGCAAATATTTTAGCCGATAAAGTTGGCGCTATAAACGCTTGGGGCTATGATTTACAGGCTGCCTGCTCGGGATTTTTATTTGGTTTAACTACTGGTGCGCAATTCATAGAAAGCGGTCACCATAAAAAAGTATTGGTTGTCGGTGGCGATAAGATGTCCTCGGTAATCAATTACAAGGACCGTAATACATGTATACTTTTTGGAGACGGTTGTGGCGCAGTACTTCTAGAACCTAATTATGAGGGGCTGGGGTTGCAAGACGCCTTGCTACGCTCGGATGGGTCAGGTGGGAAATATCTGAACATCAAAGGCGGTGGTTCTTTGCACCCTGCAAGCCATGAAACGGTAGATGCTGGTTTGCACTATGCTTACCAAGAAGGGCGCTCCGTATTTAAATTTGCCGTTACAAAAATGGCTGGAGTTGTGGAAGACTTAATGGTCAAAAACAGCCTGACTTCCGAGGATATCGATTGGCTAGTGCCTCACCAAGCCAATAGGCGTATTATTGATGCTACAGCAGAGCGTGCTGGGCTACCCGATGATAAGGTGATGGTCAATATCGAGAAATACGGGAATACAACCAGCGGCACGATTCCATTGTGCCTATGGGAGTGGGAAAAGAAATTGAAAAAAGGCGATAGCTTGATGTTTGCTGCTTTTGGAGGTGGTTTCACCTGGGGTTCCGTTTACTTAAAATGGGCTTACTAAGAACAGTTAAACTTTCACTTTAACGACTTTATTGTTATATTTAAGCATAATTGCACCTAGAAAATAAACGCATATGAGCATGAATATTAAAGAAATTCAGGAGTTGATAACGTTCGTTTCCAATTCGGGCGTTAACCAGGTTTCTATCGAAGAGAAGGACTTTAAGATCACAATTAAAGCCAATCAGGAAACTACAGTAATACAAGCTCCAGTAGCAGCGGCACCTGCCGCAGCACCTCAACCTGTTGTTCAAGCAGCAGCTCAATCTGCTGAAGCCCCAGAGGCGGCACCTGCAGATGCGAACTTAATTACTGTTCGTTCACCGATGATTGGTACTTTTTACAAGTCCCCATCCCCGGATAAACCTGCTTTTGTGAATGTAGGTGATGATATCGCTCCAGGACAAGTTATTTGTATTGTAGAGGCCATGAAGCTATTCAATGAAATTGAATCTGAGGTTTCTGGTAAAATCGTCAAGGTCCTAGTGGAGGATGCTGCTCCAGTAGAATACGATCAGCCTTTATTTTTAGTAGATCCAAGCTAGGGTTTACTGAAAATAGCTAGGCAGAATGACAGATTTTTTCACTACAAATATTAGATATGTTTAAAAAAATATTAATCGCCAATAGAGGAGAAATCGCTCTACGTATAATTCGCACTTGTAAAGAGATGGGGATAGGTACAGTGGCGGTGTATTCTACTGCAGATAGAGACTCCCTGCATGTTCGCTTTGCGGACGAGGCTGTGTGTATCGGTCCTGCAGTAAGTAAAGATTCTTATCTAAATATTCCCAATATCATTGCGGCAGCAGAACTTACCAATGCTGATGCTATACATCCGGGATACGGGTTTTTATCAGAAAACAGTCGTTTCTCAGCCATCTGTGCAGACTACGGCATCAAGTTTATTGGTGCTACAGCTGAGCAGATTGAGAAGATGGGCGATAAGGCCCATGCTAAGGAAACCATGAAGAATGCTGGAGTACCTATTATTCCAGGATCCGATGGCCTGTTGAATGACTTTACGGAGGGAATAAAAATTGCGCAGGAGATAGGTTACCCGGTTATACTCAAAGCGACCGCCGGTGGTGGTGGACGTGGTATGCGTATCGTATGGAATGACGGTGAGTTTGAGAATGCTTGGCATTCTGCACGTCAAGAAGCAGGTACTGCATTTGGTAACGACGGAATTTATTTAGAGAAATATATTGAAGACCCTCGTCATATTGAGATCCAAATTATAGGTGATCAATACGGGACGGTATGTCACCTCTCTGAAAGAGATTGCTCGATACAAAGGAGACACCAGAAATTAGTAGAAGAGGCTCCATCGCCATTTATCACTCCAGAATTAAGGAGAAAAATGGGAGAAGCGGGCATCTTAGCTGCCAAAGCAGTAAATTACGAAGGAGCGGGTACGGTAGAGTTTTTAGTTGATAAACACAGAAACTTCTACTTCATGGAAATGAATACTAGAATCCAAGTAGAACACCCAGTTACTGAAGAGGTGATTAGCTTTGATTTGATCAAAGAGCAAATCAAAGTAGCAGCGGGTATTCCAATTTCTGGTAAAAACTACGAACCAAAGCTACACGCTATTGAATGCCGTATTAATGCCGAGGATCCTTTCCATAACTTTAGGCCTTCACCAGGAACTATAACAAATTTCCACTCTCCGGGTGGTCACGGTGTACGTGTAGACACGCATGTATATGCGGGTTACACCATTCCACCGCACTATGACTCTATGATTGCTAAGCTTATTTGTGTGGCTCAGACACGTGAAGAGGCTATCAATACCATGGAGCGTGCACTTAGCGAGTTCGTTATCGAGGGAGTGAAAACAACCATACCCCTTCATCGTAGGCTGATGAAAGACCCCAACTTTAGAGCAGGGAACTTCACCACTAAGTTTATGGAAACTTTTGATTTGTCAGAATATCCAGATGAAGACGATGAATAACAATAGTATTACATCTTAAATTCTTATACCATTCTTTCGAGAAAGAATGGTATTTTTATATGTTTTCGTGAATAGATAGAAGAGATGCCAGAGTATAATTTTTTTGAGTCATTAAAAAATAAGAGTAAAAGTGTAGAGGCCGAGATGTCTTTCTTTGAGCACCTTGAAGTGCTTCGTTGGCATATTATACGAGCGGTAATAGCAGTTGCTATATTCGCAATAGTGGCCTTTTCTTTTTACGACTTTCTATTTAGTCAGGTGATTATGGGGCCCAAGAACACTGATTTTTGGACCTATAGAATGATGTGTAAGGCTGGTGAAGCATTGAATTTAGAAGGGTTTTGTGTTGATAATATCCCTATGAATATCATCAACACGGAGATGGCTGGGCAGTTTATGATGCAGATTAACTCCTCGCTGTTGATGGCGCTGGCTTTGGGGTTTCCCTATTTACTCTTTGAGATATGGCTATTCGTAAAGCCCGCATTGACCGAAGTGGAAAGGCAATCTGCTAGGGGCTTTGTTTTTTATGCCACTATCTTATTTGTTCTAGGAATGCTTTTTGGCTATTTTATAGTAGTACCTTTATCGATAAACTTCCTAGCAAATGTCTCCCTTAGTGTAGAGATCACCAACCAGATTACTATCAACTCTTACTTAACTACTGTAGCTACTTTGTCTTTAGGTTGTGGATTGATATTTCAACTGCCTATAGTGGTATTTGTACTATCAAAAGTAGGAATCATGACTCCTGCGTTTATGAAGGCCAGCAGACGTTATGCTATTGTTGTTATATTAATAATTGCTGCTATTATTACACCTACGGCCGATGTGATCACTATGCTCACTGTGAGTGCACCGATGTTCGTGCTTTATGAGCTTAGTATCATTGTTTCGGGTAAGGTACAGAAAGCAAAAGAGCGTCAACAGAAAGAATTCTTCGAAAATTAAAACACTACAATATGTCAAAAAAAATAGCAATAGGTGGCGATCACGCAGGATATGAATACAAGTCTGCATTGATCGACAGTTTAAAAGAATGGGGATACCAACCGGTGAACTTTGGTGCAGACACAGCTGATTCTGTGGATTACCCTGATTTTGCACACCCTGTGGCCTCTGCCGTAGAGAATAAGGAGGCCGACTTTGGCGTACTTATTTGTGGTAGCGCCAATGGAGTTGCTATCACAGCAAACAAGCATGCAGGGATTCGTGCAGCTATCTGCTGGGAAAAAGAAATAGCATCACTTGCTCGTTTGCATAATAACGCTAATGTGGTTTGTATTCCAGCAAGATTTATTGAACTTGGGCTAGCCAAGGAAATTGTTAAAGAATTTTTAGAGACTGAATTTGAGGGTGGAAGACACGCCCGCAGGGTCGATAAAATATCGTGCATATAAACTTATGGATATGAGAAAATTATTTCTATTACTTTTACCATTTTTTGTTTCTTGTGCGGTTGCGCAGAAAGATAACAACCCGGAGCATTATTCGGGGCTTATAACTGAGAAGACCACCCACGCTCATATGGTTGCCCTAGCAACTGAAGATATGGAAGGCAGAGGGACTGGCCAAGAAGGTGGAAGGAAAGCTGCTGACTATATAGCTAAGGAATTCAAAAAATACGGCTTAAAGCCAGGTGTAAATGGTTCCTACTTCCAGCCTGTAGAGCTAGTACAAACAGCTATGGAAGTCAAAGACTTTAAGGTTAACAATACTTCTTATACATACGGAGTGGACTTTTTTATTCAAGGCCAAAATAAAGAAATTACCATTGAGAGTTCAGAGGTGGTTTTTGTTGGCTTTGGAATTGAAGAGGATAAGTATAATGATTACCGTGATGTAGATGTCAAAGGTAAAGTAGCACTTATTCTTTTGGACCAGGAGCCAGTTGATGCATCGGGCAACTCGCTAGTTACAGGAACAAAGGAAATGTCCGATTGGACAACCAACCGCTTCAAAAAGCTTCAAAACTTAATCAGCAAGCAACCGAAGATGATCTTAGGGTTCTCTTCTACAAACCAAGAAACTTTGAATAAGCACGGTGTTAGGCTTACAGCAGGTAGGGTTTCTCTAAAAAACGATACGCAAGAGCTGCAGTTTTCTGATGAGCCTTCAACTGCTTTAATTGCTCCGAAAATATTAGATGCTATTTTAGGGCAAGAAGATAGTTACAAAGCTTACTTAGCAAAGGTTCAACAATCTGGAAAGCCTGAACCAAAGGAGATCAATATTTCTTTCGCTAGTACTTTTGGATTGAATCAAACGGACTTAGACGACCCCAATGTTATTGGCGTTGTGGAAGGAAGCGATAAGAAAGATGAAGTTGTTGTAGTTACTGCGCATTACGATCACGACGGTATTGCGCAAGACGGTACGATTTTCTTTGGTGCTGATGACAACGCTTCAGGTACAGTAGGAGTACTGGAAGTGGCACGCGCTTTTGCTGAGGCTAAGAAAAAAGGCAACGGTCCGAGACGTACTGTAGTATTCATTGCGTTCTCAGCGGAGGAAAAAGGTCTATTGGGATCCGATTATTATGTGCAGAACCCTATTTATCCTTTAGAGCAAACTATGGTCAATATCAACATCGATATGATTGGTCGTATTGATGATATTCACCTGGAAGGAAACCACGATTATATACACGCCATTGGTGCTTCGAGAAATAGCAACGACCTGCAAGAGATCAACGAGAGTATAAACGATAGATACACGAAGCTTGAAATCGATTACACTTACGATCAAGAGGATCACCCTATGCGTTTATTCCAAAGATCTGACCAGTGGAACTTTGCGAAACACCAAATACCAGTGATTTTCTACATGTCAGGGTTACACCCTCACTACCATACTCCTGAGGATACAGTAGATAAGATTAACTTCCCAGTAATGGTTCAAAGAGAGAAGCTTATTTTCCACACCACTTGGGAATTAGCAAATAGAGAAGATTCAATACACCAGAAAGATACCAACTAAATCGAGTTGTATTTCGATATTTAAACCGCCTTTAATTCAATTAGGGGCGGTTTTCCCGTTATATACTGGCGCAATGTTAAAGGAGGCTTTAGGTTTTGGAATGTCCTTGCTTACTCGCTATCTGGTTTTCTATGCCTATTGGTGAGAATCCTCTATGTTTTGAGCCCGAATATTTATTGGTATATTTACATTAAGGATTTGCAGTATCGAGGAAAGTAAATCCGTTAATTATTTTAGGGCCTTTCCTGCAGCTTCTTTACTTCACGCGCTGAGCAGCAATACACTTAATCAGATTATAATTGATACTTTATAGAAATATGCCGGTAGCTCCTAATAAGCGGAATTTAGCCTTCTACTAAGATGGTTTAAATCCCGGCTTTAGTGAAGAGCTCGGAGGCGGAAAGTTTACAGCATTTAGGCCATTAAGCAAAAAAGGAAGATAGGAGGTAATTCCCATCTTCCTTTTACCCGTAGGTATAATACTTGTTTGAATCGGCAGTTAGAGGGAGACGAATCCTTCCCTTTAGCCTTTTATTTCTTTTTTCTAAAGGGCTGCGCTTTAAGGTAGGTGGCTGATCGTAAAAACCATTCTAATGGACCATACAGATGCTTTTTAAGCCAGTAGGAGCTAAATGCTAATTGCAATAGGTATATCACTATTCCCAGTAGGAATAACTCAGTTGTCCCCAAGCTTTGGAAATACAAGCCAAAAGCCCACATTGAAAACATAAAGCAGCCTATTACTCCCTGCATTTCATAGTTTGTAAGTCCCATGCGCCCGTAGGGTGAGAAAACATCCAAATATTTACTCCAGTTTTTATGCTGGTACAATAGGGCAAAGGCCATGACTATTGCACCTGAGAACGCTACGATTTTCACATCGTTCAAGCTCATCAGCGCTAGGCCTGATGCGAGGTTCTCTGCCTGGCCGCTCACCAGTGAGCGGTAATTTATTCCGGGGAACATGCCCGCAATAATCTCTGTTAAGAAAACTACGCATAGGAAGCCTATAAAAAGGGTTAGCAATTTCCTAACGGGTTGTTCTTTCTCAAAAAACCGAATACGACCGACCACTAGGCCTGCTAGAAACAAGGCAAAGGTAATATACCCTCGCCCAAATAAACCAAATTGATAGTTGAGCTTCCCTTGCAGTCCAGCTGTGAAGTTGTGTTTTGCAGAATTCAAAAACGAAGGTTTAGTGTCCCTTGCAGCATCTTTTGCTGCTTGAGTCTGCGTGGCGTTCTTTTGCTCTGCTTGCTCGGTTTTTACAAGCGTGTTGTAGCTGACTTGAATAACCCGCGGTGTTCCCAGTAATAGCAATAGGGATATGGTCATTAATACCCATGACTTCACGCGAAACAGTGGAACCAATAGAGCACCAAATACAGCATATAGGGTGATAATCTCCCCGCTATAAAAAATATTTCCCACTAGCCCGATAAAGAGCATCACTACCATTCTCCAAATGAAGCGCCCTCTAAAGTCTACTCCTTTTTTAGATGCGCGGTCCAGCTGAATGAAAAAGCTGAGTCCAAATAAAAAGGCGAAAATATTTATGAATCGCCCCATTATAATATTTTGGCCAATCCATTGCACGGTTTGATCCATTTCTGGAAATAGCGGCTGCCGAAGATCGGGTGATGAAAAAATACTAAACTGCTGTAGCATGTGCATGAGTATGACTCCAAGAAGGGCAAAGCCCCTTAATGCGTCCAGTAAAGTAATGCGATTGAGCGGTGTGGATAGTGTTTTATTCTGCTCCATTTTTTAAATGTGTTTTGTTGTTTTAAAGTTTGATTGAATGGTTGGTGTGTTTAGTAACCGTTATTTATTGTTTGCTGCTGTGCAACTCCCTAGTCCTTGCTCATTTGAAAGGTGATGAGCTTCCAGCCTGTAGGGCTATTTTGGTATACTTCGGTCACCTCTTTAATTTCTGGGGATAGCTGCTTATCGCCAGTGGTGAACTGAACCTTAGTATAAAGTATAGATAGATCCTCTAAGACCTGAATGTCCGTCTCTAGGGTCTCTACATGGCGAAAGTATGGGCTCCCATTTTCTATAACGCCCATATACCCCGGTTTATCCATTTTTACAGCCGCCTGGCGGAATATCAATTTTTCATGAAATAATGCGTCCAAAGAATCTATTTGGCGATGCATTATCCATTCCCATTTTTTTCCTGAGAGTGCGAGGATTATATCCGCTGTCTGGGGTTTACTATGTCCTAACGCATAATAAAAGGGCAGGCCTAAAAAGTATAGTAAGCTAAAGGCGTAGATTAATTTGTTCAT
>DXEZ01000209.1 GCA_019114715.1 Candidatus Sphingobacterium stercoripullorum
CAATTGCAATAGCTATTGCAAATACCAGTGCATTCCAAAAGCCGCCGACCTCAAACTTACTTCCCATAATTTTGTCTGATAGCATAATCATCAAAACAGTGATTATAAAAGACACAAGTCCCATGGTTAACCAATTTAATGGGAAGGTCATAAATCTTAGAATACTTCCAACACTAGCATTAACTAATCCTATTACTAGTCCTGTTAAAATAGCCCAGCCGAAGCCTGCCACCTGAACACCGGGAATGATCCATGCAGCAATTGCAATGATAGCCCCTGTAATCAAAAGGTTAATAATAAATCTCATTTTTATTAATTTTAGTATGTTAGTTTTAATACATTAACTAACCCTTAGTTAATGTAGCTATTGATATGCATTGATTTATACGCTTTAATAAGGTCAAAAAAAATGCCAAAAAGCAAGTTTTGTTGTTTTTGAGCCATTTTTTAATCCTTTCTGTAGTGCGAAGCTTTGTTTTAAGTTAAATTTCTAGCCCTGAATGAGACCGTTGCGAATTAGAAGGGAGAGGGATAGGGAAAAAATAGCCAGATTTCTTCAGGCTTTTGCAAGTAAGTTCCCTAGACTACAGTGTAGCAAACGCATAAAAAGCCATTCTTTTTGCGTATATTCGGCCAACGTTAAAAAAACAAAATACTATGTACGAAACCTTAAAACCAGCTCTTATTGAAGAGCTACAAAAAATTAAAGATGCTGGGCTCTATAAACAAGAGCGTGTTATTACATCGCCACAGGGTGCGGAGATTAGCGTTAGCACGGGAGAAGAAGTATTGAACTTTTGTGCTAATAACTACTTAGGGCTTTCGTCCCATCCGAAGGTGATCCAAGCAGCTAAGGATGCGGTTGATTCTCACGGTTATGGAATGTCTTCTGTACGGTTTATATGTGGTACTCAAGATAATCATAAGCGTTTAGAGGAGAAAATCTCTAAGTTTTTAGGTACGGAGGACACGATTTTATATGCAGCCGCATTTGATGCCAACGGGGGTGTTTTTGAACCTTTATTTGGACCTGAGGATGCAATTATCTCTGATGAGCTGAATCATGCCTCAATTATCGATGGGGTGCGTTTGTGTAAAGCGAAACGTTTTCGTTACAAAAACTGCGATGTGGAGGATTTGGAGCGCCAATTGAAAGCTGCTGAGGGATCTCGACATAAGATTATTGTAACTGACGGTGCCTTCTCTATGGATGGTACAGTTGCCCCTTTAGATAAAATCTGTGATTTAGCTGATAAATACAAGGCTTTGGTTATGGTCGATGATTCCCATGCCACTGGTTTTGTAGGTAAGAATGGTAAAGGAACACATGAGCTTTTCGACGTTATAGATCGAGTTGATATTATAACAAGTACTTTAGGAAAAGCATTGGGAGGAGCTTCTGGTGGTTTTACTTCGGGTAGGAAAGAGATTATTGATATGTTAAGACAAAGATCTCGCCCGTATCTATTTTCCAACACGCTAGCGCCCGCTATTGTAGGTGCGTCTATAGCAGTATTGGATATGCTTAGCGAAACCACTGAGCTTCGGGATAAATTGGAAGAAAACACAAAGTACTTCCGCGATAAAATGACTCAATTGGGATTTGACATTCCTCAAGGAGATCACCCAATTGCCCCAGTGATGCTTTATGATGCAAAACTCTCACAAGACTTCGCGTCAAAAATGCTGGAGAAGGGAATTTATGTAATAGGTTTTTACTATCCAGTAGTTCCACAAGAAAAAGCAAGAATAAGAGTTCAGCTATCTGCTGCTCATACTAAAGAGCATTTAGACCGAGCAATCAATGCTTTTGCTGAGGTTGGAAAAGAATTAGGTGTAATTAAATAAGCATAAAAAAACCCCCTGCCATCGGGCGATGACAGAGGGTCGCTAACCAATTATTAACCTAAATTATGAATTACCAGTATTGTTGCAACTACCGTGCCACCTTTTAAGTGTCATGAGTTTTTATGCGTTTTTTCTTCCAGATGTTGCAACAACTCATGGACCTCCTTCTCTGTAGAGCTGAGTTTCGCTTGGCAAATAGCCATTAATTTCGATGCTCGTTTTATTTTTTCAGATAATATGTCTATGTCAATGTTTTCGTTTTCAATGTCTTGTACTATTTTATGTAGTTCAGAGAAGGCTTCTTTATACGTTAATTCTTTCATGCTTAAATTTTAATCTTTTTTAACAATTGCAGTAAAGCTGCCGTTTTTCAATTTTGTGGTTATTGGGTCTCCATTTTTTAAATTCGTTGCATTTTTGACGATTTCTCCATGTTTATAGGTGATTGAAAAACCTCGCTGGAGAAGACTTTCAGGATTCGCGATCTTAATAAAGTTGTTATAGCCTTGTAATTGCAAATGACGATTTTCTAATAGTTGTTTGCTAGCAGTCGCTAGACGATCCGTTAATGAAGATGTCCTCTGCTGCTTGTTCTTTAACAAATAAAGGCTGCTCCAATGGAGTTCTCGCATCCAATTATCGAGTTGCTGTTTCTGTTGATTGAAATAATTACCACTATTAAGCGCGATGGAGGACTGGAATTTTTGTAATTGGAGTGCGAATTGATGGAAGTGCTGTATAAATATATCCGCCAATTTACTGGGTGTGATTGCGTTTTGGTATGCGACCATTTCGCTAACTGTTTCATTAGTGGAGTGCCCTATACCTGTTAGAACGGGGATAGGAAATAGAGAAATAGCTTTCGCTAGTGGATATTTATTATAACTGGATAACCCTACTTCTCCTCCTCCGCCTCTAATGATGGCAACAACATCGAAATCTTCTGTCTGCTTAGCAATAGCTATAAGCTGATTGATTATAGAAGAGGGGGACTTATCTCCTTGAAGTACTGCAGGGAATAAGGTGGTATGGAAGCGGTAGCCCCAGGGATTGTCCTCTAGAATATTGTAAAAATCCGAGAGCCCCTTACTACTTTCAACGGAAATGATGGCGATTTTTTTGGGCAATAAGGGGAACTCTTTTTGCTTATTTAAAGAAAATAAATTTTCTTCCTTTAAACGCTTTATTGTTTCTCGCTTTTCACGCTCAAGCTCGCCTAAGGTGAATGTTGGGTCAATATGGATTATTTTTAAGCTAAAGCCATAGAGTGGATCGTAGGAGATTCCCGCCTCAAATACCACGGTAATTCCATCCTTTAAAGGTTCGCCCAATAAATCTACAAATGATTTATTGATACGGATTAAATCATTACTCCAAATGATGGAACGCATTTCAGCTATAATTTTTCCGTCTTTTTTCTCAACCAATTCTGGAAATGCATGTCCAGAATGGCTGTATAAGTTTAATTTATTGATTTCAGCTTTGATCCAATAAGTTCGCTGATAGCGATTTGCTATTGTCTTCTGAATACTTCTAGCAACATCGACAAGTGAAAAAACGGTCCTATCTGCAAATTTTTCTGCCATAATCAAAGATATCAATTTTGTTGCTATGCTGATTAATGCTTAAATTTAAATTTCTAATCAATTCAGTGGTATGCATCGTATTGTTTTTTTAATCATCACAGGGATTGTATTTAGCGCCCTTAATGGACTGGCTCAGCCTGCTTATAAGCAGGCTATAAATTATACCCAGGTTCATAAGAACCCCAAGGAATTACTTCCTCTAAAAGATTTACGTGATGAAATAGCTGTTGTAGTAAGTGATAAGGCACGTTTCCAGCCATTTGTAAATGCCTGTGAAAAGTATGCTAAGGTTCAAATTATTCAAGCAGACGAAGTTTTGGAGCAAAGTAAATATTTCAAAACGCTCCTTGTCTTGCTATCTCAAAATGATCCTCGAGAAGACTGGGCTAAAAAGTTTGGATATATTGCAACGAGTAACATGAAAAATGTGGTCTTAATTGACTTTGATGAAGGGAGCTCCCCGCTTGTTGTGAATAATGCAGTGGCGCATATTCAGGCTAAAAGTTACAATGAAAAAGATCAACAACAAGCTGCGCTTACGATTTTTGGAGGACTGGCCTCGACACAAGGGGTGAAAACTAAGCAAACACGAATTCAATATTTTAATGAGGAGTTTTCAGGCATTAACCGGCAGGCTATGGAAAGCGAAATTGACTTAATTGCAAGTGAGGCTATTCGAGAAAAAGCAACTCCAGGTTTAGTAGTTATGGTAGTTAAAAATGGGCAAGTTGTTTTGGAGAAAGCCTACGGCTACCATACTTATGAAAACAAAAGACCTACGCAAACAAGTGATATTTTCGATCTAGCATCAATAAGTAAGATTGTGGGAACCACACCTGTAGTTATGCATTTGGAGGAGCAGGGGGTAATTAAGCTAGATGACCCGCTGGAAAAATACATTTATGAGAGTAAAAATCTAGAAATTGGAAATACTAAACTTAAAACCATCCTGCTGCACGAGGCGGGATTCATACCGTATATCCCTTTTTATAGGGATTTAAACCCTAGTGATGTCAGCCGCTTTTATACAAAAAGCCACCAATTGAAGATGGCGGATAGTTCTTTTTTAATCAATGGGTATTACCAAAAGCATATGTGGCCAAAGATGCTAGAGGCTCCATTGAAAACGCAAGGGAAGTATGTGTATTCCGATATCAGTTTATACGTTATGCAGGAGGTGGTTGAAAGGATGAAGAGTAAGAGGCTGGATGTGCTGGCATCGGATGTTTTGTTTGAGCCCATGGGAATGCTCAAAACAGGCTACTTGCCTAGAGAAAGATTTAGTGAAAAGGACATCGTCCCAACGGAGAATGATACTTCGTTTAGGAAGGTTTTGTTAAAGGGTTATGTCCACGATCAGGGTGCCGCAATGGCTGGTGGTGTAGCAGGTCATGCAGGCTTGTTTTCTACGGCTGGCGACTTGGCAGTGTATGGGCAGATGCTCTTAAATAAAGGGGAGTACGGCGGGGAACGATTCTTCAAGGCCTCGACAGTAGATAAATATTCCTCAAATCAGTCTTCCGTAAGTAGGAGGGGCCTCGGCTTTGATCGCCACGACCCGAATCCCGAACTGGAATACCCATCGAAAATGTCCAATGAATCGGTGTATGGGCACACCGGGTATACTGGAACCTGTATATGGATAGATCCACAAAATCAGCTCGTATACATATTTTTATCCAATAGAGTCCACCCTCAAGTGAGTACGAAGATCCTGGAACTTAACACTAGAAGTAGAATTCAGGATGCGATATATAAAAATATTCAATCCAATCATTAAAAGTAAATCCTATGAATACTAAACTTGCTTTTTCATATTTTACATTCTGTTTGTTTTTTTTAATCTCATGTATGGAAAAAAATTATCAAAAAATACACAATAATATTTTAGTGGCAGACACGCATAATGACGTTGTATACAGTGCATTATTGCAAGGAAAAGATATCTCGGTGAAGCAAAATAAAGGGCATACGGACCTCCCGAGGCTTCAAGAAGGAGGGGTTAACATTCAAACGTTTGCCATTTGGTCAAGCGATGGTAAGTATGGGAATGGCACTGCCTATGTACATGCGAATGAACAAATCGACTCTTTAATGCAGTTTTTAATTAAAAACCCTTCATCTATAGCTTTAGCAAAAACGCCCAAGGAAGCACTCTCTATTGTAGAATCGGATAGAATTGCGGCTGTAATAGGCTTGGAAGGAGGGCACATGATTGAAAAAAATTTAGACTATTTGGTGGATCTCTACAGCCGTGGAGTTAGGTATATGACCTTAACATGGAATCACTCTTTAGATTGGGTTGGTGCAAGTGCCATTGAAAACAGCCTGCCGATTGAAGAGCAGCAAGGGCTCAGCGAATGGGGCGAAGAGCTAATCAAAAAGATGAATGAAATTGGGATGATGGTTGACCTTTCGCATGTGGGAGAAAGATCCTTTTATGATGTTTTAAAAGTATCCACTAAACCGGTATTGGTTTCCCATAGTAATGCTTATGCCTTAGCACCCCATCATAGAAACCTTAAAGACGAACAGCTTGAAGCGCTAAAAAAGAATAAAGGAGTGGTAGGGGTTAACTTTTACTCGGGATTCTTAGACTCCACCTATTCAGAAAGGCTAGCCGAGCTGTATAAAAAACATTACCAAGAACGGGCCAATGCTAAGTGGATTGCAGATAATAATTTGTGGGCTATGTACGAAGACCTTCCCTCGAATATGCAGCGAGAGCTGGATGCGCCTGCCGAGCTCCTTTTAGACCAAATAGATTATTTAGTGGAAAAAGTAGGGATAGATCACGTATGCATAGGATCGGACTACGACGGGATTGAGTCTGCCCCAAAAGGGTTGGAGGATGTGTCAAAATTTCCTGAATTAACTAGGCTCCTATTGGAAAGGGGTTATGAAGTTAATGATATTGAAAAAATTATGGGGTTAAATTACATGAGAATTTGGCAGGAAAACCAATAGTTTTGGGAGAGTAAATGGTGATTCTTTAAGAGTGTTCTCCAAAACCGGGTAGAAGGATTGCTTTTGTACCCATTTGTACCTAGACTTAATGGTGTTTGCTCAGCTTGAAAGAAGGCATTCTTCGCATATGCCTTTAGCAAAAAATTGAATCTGTTCGATTTTAAAGGGATATTGCTTGAATGTTGGCAGCTGTACTTCTTCGCGGCAGGTGGTTTGCTTGCATTTTCTGCAATAAAAGTGCAAGTGATGATCTTCATGGTTATGTTCACTGCAGCTTTCTTCGCACAATATGTATTTGGAGGTATGGTCCTCTTGAATACTGTGAACCAGTCCTTTTTCTTCAAAAGTTTTTAAAGTTCTATAGACAGTGATTCTATCGCCACCAATCGCCTCCTCAATTTCTGACAGAGATAATGCTGCCATTTGTTCGTTTAAAAATTTATAAACAAGGATTCGCATGCTTGTTGGACGGGTGTTTTTATCAATTAATACTTGTTCAATATCTTTATTCATTACCTCTGATTTGATGTGTTTATTATTGCTGTAAAGTGGTGTTGCTACATACTTATGGAGCTCCATCTCCTCACACTACAGTCCCTTTGAGAGGGTTAATGGAAAATCAAGCAGTGCTAAAGAAGTGATTCACCGTTCCTTGAGTGCTTTCTTACGCCTCTATAGGCAATTATAATTTACAATATTTATACCATATTTATGGAGATAAGCTTGGCGTTTTATCAAAAATAGCGCTGAATTGTGTAGATAAGTTTTCACGTTTAAAAAGAGGGGAAGGCTTCAGCTGCAATTTTTATAAATGACCTCATAGTGAAAAACTCAACTTGTTTATTAGAGCTTGAGGCCTACTGTATTATCCTTCTAATGTTTTAAAGGCATAAAATAGAGGTCCCACGTGCAGTGCTTGTGGTATTTTATTACGTGCAATGAGTTCCAGGATTTCTTGCTTGCTCAACAGCTCAACCTCGATATCTTCGGTGGAGTCTAAACTTTGTATCGATGTTTTAAAACAATCCTTAGCTAGAAAGGAGTGACTTATATTTCCGCTACTTGCAGGGTTGGGATACAATTGACAAAGAGGCTCGAGGCTACCAGCGCTGTAGCCGGTTTCCTCTAATAGCTCCCTTGCGACTGCCTCTTTGGGTGTTTCGCCTGGGTCAATAACTCCCGCAGGCAGCTCAAGCATAATTTCTTGAGCGCCATGGCGGTACTGCCTAATCATGATGAACTCACCCTTTTGGGTAAGTGCGACCACATTTACCCAGTCAGGGTACTCAAGGACATAGTAGTCTTCTTTAATCAGTCCACTGGGTAATTCAACGGTGTCTTTTCTTAGTGTCGCCCATGGGGCTTTATGAATATATTTAGAGCTTATTAATTTCCATTTTTCCATTTTACTCCTTGATGATATCCTGCATTATTCCTTTAATTTTATTTTCAAGCTCCCCGAGTACTTTTGAATAATTTTCAATCGTATCGAGCTTGTTTTTAACTGAACAATAGAACTTAATTTTTGGTTCAGTTCCTGATGGACGTGCAGATATGATATCCCCATCAACGGTTAAAAACTGTAGGACGTTGGATTGGGGTAAATCTAATTGGAACTTTTCTTTGGTAATCAAATTTTCTCCCGATTGATTGAGGTAATCCCTGACTTCTTGAACCTGGATTCCGAATAATTCTTTCGGGGAGTCAGCCCGCAAATTTTCCATCATCTTTTCGATTTCCTCAGAGCCAGATTTCCCCTCCTTAGTTAGAGAGATTAATTTTTCATGATAAAATCCATGTTCTGTGTATAACTCGAGTAATATATCGAATAGGCTTTT
>DXEZ01000210.1 GCA_019114715.1 Candidatus Sphingobacterium stercoripullorum
ATATCTTTTTCATTGCGTGTAATTTACCTATCAAATATAATAATATTCCCGGTATGACTTACATATCGTCGTAAAACCCTCTAAATGTAGAGCGAAGTCCTACTTGAATGACACCTGATTTTTCAGTTGGCGCATTTTCAATTTTCTTAAACCTTTGTGTGTAGCCCACTTCAAACCTCAGGTTGTACTTCGGGTTGAGCACATAGGCGGCACGCATATGCCCGTAATAAATATCGTTTCTTACTCCTTGTCCTATGGAGTTCCCGTACATATTGTATATCGTTCTATAGGACTGGAATATATCACCCCCCATATTTTCACCCGTCTCTGGGTCGGTACCTTTCAAAGCATACATTCCCTTAACGGCAAAATCAAAACGGTTCCAGGAGTAGTTGGCCATACCGATAAACTCCCTAAAGTTCGCCCCCAATGGGTGCGCTAGTGGTTCCCCGTGATTGGAGTAATTCGATGTGGAGTTAAAGTGCTGGTAAGTATAAGGGCGCACCACGTTAAACTCACCGAGTAGATTCAAGTTTTTCACGCCAAAGCTATCGTAGGCCCTAACACCAAGCTGCGATCCCCATTTATTGTGCGCATATCCGCGACCTGCAAAAAATTCTTTAGCCGTAAACTCTCCGAGTAAAAACTGCCCGTATGCAGAAACGTTTTTCCAAACCTTATACCTGGCGTTAAGCCCTAAGAACATCTTATCGGGCGAGGAGGAGTTGTTGGATTCAACAGGTCTTAGGAATATCCCCGGGTGCATATAGTTAAAGTCTAAGCCTCTATGACCTGCGGCGGTCTTATTGGCCCAAATAATTGACTGAAAGAAGCCCAGCGACAAGCGGTTGGTCACGTTGTAATCCAAATATTGGAATACGCCCCACTTAATACCATCTCCATACCGAACGGCATTATCTAAAGTATCTCTCCTCGGATTTTTTGGGTCCAACATATAAGCCCAAACCGATGCATATTGTACATTACCAATCTTACCGGTTAACTTCAAATGGGTGTAGTTGGATGCGAAATCCGACAGCAACACAGAGCGGTAACCGTCTCCAATATGGTTTTTATCGTAAGCTAAGGTAGCTTGAAAATATTCACTAAAATCGTAGGTCAGTCCCGCTGAAGCATACATCCAATCTTTCTTCCCTCCGGATTGGTGCTTGGTTGACCCCTGGCCGGGAACCACCCTATTTTCATCAATGTAATCGATTAAGTAGTCCGGGAACTGCGCCTGGTTTTCAAAGGCGTTGGCGTAAAAGCTGAATTTATCTTTGATAGTCAGGCCCACTTGAAACCCTCTGGTGTTCAGCCAGGTGGTTTTCTTATCGCCGATCATCTCCCTTCCGATCATAAAATCCGGTAAAACATCCAAATAAAAAGTATGGTCGTCTTTATTGATCTCCACCAAGTGCTCATTGAATATTTTACGCATCAGCCAATTCTCGCTATCGGTAGAAAACTGCGTGGATAGAGAGTCTTCAATTGCCTTCAAGCGATCGCTTATAAAGAAAGGTTTAAAAGAAGTATGCTCTCGATTTTCAGGATCGTACAGGTAGGAACTGTATTTTTGATAACGATCGAAAGAATACGGCCCTTGAACGTGCTGTGATAAAGCGGGTTGAATCCATAAAAACAAATATACTGCTATAACGACTTTAAGCGTAGTAGATAAACCTTTTGGCATAATGCGATATTTTATGATATAACTTCTTGATACATCAAATTCCATACCTTATTTTAACACTTTTTGATTAATTGTTTAAAATCACAGCTTTCTCCCTCTTAGTGATAAATACATCGATTTAGCGCATTCAATTATTGATTTATTTTTTTATCTTGCTAATGCATATAACTATTGATAAATCTATTTAGATGAAATATGGACCGAAGAAAATTTATCCAAAACTCAGTATTACTCACTGCAGCAGTAGCGGGGAGTAAAAATGCTTTTTCCTTTATTAACGAGTCATTTCCGACCGTTAGGACTCCAGCTAGCGAGAGAAACTTTCATAGCCCAGTTATCGAGGAGGTCATCAAAAAATTCAGCTCCTCGGTAACCAACAAGGAGATGGCTTGGATGTTCAACAATTGTTTTCCGAATACCCTAGACACTACCGTGTTTCCAGAGGAAGTCGGTGGCAAGCCCTACACCTACGTTATCACGGGAGACATCGATGCGATGTGGCTACGTGATAGCTGCGCACAGGTGTGGCCCTACCTGCCCTTTATGAGCGAAGACAAAAAACTCCAAAGGCTCATTCTAGGCCTCATCAACAAGCAAACGCAGTGCGTCAACAAAGACCCTTATGCCAATGCTTTTTACAACGACCCGCAAAGAACGGGCGATTGGGCGGAAGATAAAACAAACATGCAGCCGGGTATCCACGAAAGAAAGTGGGAGATCGACTCTTTGTGTTACACCATACGCCTAGCTTACCACTACTGGAAAACCTCGGGCGACACTTCCGCATTTGATAACGAGTGGGTGGATGCGCAAAAAGCCATTTACAAAACTTTTGTAGAGCAGCAGAGAAAAGACGGTCTCGGGCCTTACCGCTTTGAGAGAGAAACCACCAGAGGGTCAGACACGCTACAGGTAGATGGTTACGGCTACCCGGTTAATCCCGTTGGTTTAATCTGCTCGTCCTTTAGGCCATCGGACGACTCTACCGTATTTTCATTCTTAATTCCATCGAACCTTTTTGCTGTGGTGAGCTTACGCCAATCGGCAGAAATATTAAGGAAGGTGAAAAATGAAAACTCCCTAGCTGATCAAATGGAAGCTTTGGCTAGTGAGGTGGAGCAGGCCGTCAACACCCACGGAATAATAGACCACCCGAAGTTCGGCAGAGTATACGCTTTTGAGGTGGACGGTTTTGGCAGCTTCTTAATGATGGACGATGCCAATATCCCTTCTCTTTTATCACTCCCATACCTTGGTGCCGTAGCGGTCGATGATGAGGTGTATCAACGTACCCGTAAATACATACTTTCTACCGACAACCCGTTTTTCTTTAAAGGCAGCGCAGGGGAAGGCATCGGTGGCCCTCATATCGGTAGAGATATGATATGGCCCATGGCTATCATTATGCGTGCAAAGACCTCGCAAAGTGATGCTGAAATCAAGGAGTGCTTACGCATGCTTTTAAATACGCACGGAGGCACGGGCTTTATGCACGAATCCTTCCATAAAGATAACCCCAAGCACTTCACCAGGCATTGGTTTGCATGGGTAAACACTTTATTTGGTGAATTGTTATGGGATTTATACAAAGAAAAACCATCTTTGTTAAATGTGTAACGGTACACTAACCACTAGCGGTTGGAGTACCCTAACCGCTAGTTTATGCTAAAAAAAGGTGCTATAGGTGTTTTTGATTCCGGCTATGGAGGGCTTACCATCCTTCAGGCGATACAGGAAAAACTTCCAGATTACGACTATATTTATTTAGGCGACAACGCGCGCGTACCCTATGGCCCGCGGTCATTCAATACAGTGTACGAATACACCAAGCAATGTGCTTATAAGCTCTGGGAGATGGACTGCCCGCTAGTCATCCTAGCCTGCAATACGGCATCGGCAAAAGCGCTACGCAACATTCAGCATAAAGACCTCCCAGTAGGCAGAAAGATCCTAGGGGTCATACGCCCGACAACCGAGAAAATTGGCCACTACAGCCTGACTGGGCACATCGGTATACTCGCAACCGAAGGGACGGTAAAGTCCTTATCGTATCAAATTGAAATCGAGCGTTTTTTTCCGGGTGTAAGCGTCTTCCAGCAGGCTTGCCCCTTTTGGGTACCTCTAGTTGAAAACAACGAGATTGAAAGTCCCGGGGCTCATTATTTCATTGAGCGGGAGATCAAAGCGCTACTTGCGCAATCGCCAAAGATCGATACGATTGTTTTAGCCTGCACCCACTACCCTTTATTACTTCCTATTATAAGGCAGTATACACCCAAAGGGGTCACCCTTATTTCTCAAGGTGAGCTGGTTGCTAATAGCCTAGAGGACTATCTGCAACGCCATTCCAATATAGAGGAGCGCTGCACCAAAAATCAGCTGACCCGGTTTTTCACCACCGAGCAGCCGCAGGAGTTCACTCAAAAAGCCAGCCTTTTTACCAACCAGGAAATAAAGGCCGAATATTGCAAGGTAGACTAAGTTACTCTGCCGCTTTGTTTTGAGCACTCAAGGCTATAGCGTAAAGCTTCATTTGTTTAACCATGGATAATAGGCCATTGGCTCTAGTTGGCGAAAGGTGATCTTTCAGCCCTATTTTATCGATAAAATACAGGTCTGCTTTGGCAATATCTTCTGCACTGTGTCCAGATAGAACCTTAATCATCAAACTCACCAGCCCTTTAGTAATCAGTGCATCGCTATCTGCCTTAAAGTAGACTATCCCGTCCTTTTGTTCGGGCTTAAGCCACACCTGGCTCTGACATCCTTTAATTTTATACTCATCAACCTTGTACTGGTCATCAATGATGGGCAATTCTTTAGCAAACTGAATGATGAAGTCGTACTTCTGCATCCAGTCCTCAAAAAATGAAAAATCTTCTATTAGTTCGTCTTGTAATTGATTGATATTCATAAATTATTCAAGTTCTATCTTAACATTCCTAATGCTCTATCCAAACCTGCAATCAGCTTATCCAAATCTTCTTTATTATTATAAAGAGCTAGACTAGCTCGGACGGTCCCAGGGATTTCAAACTGATTCATAATCGGCTCAGCGCAGTGGTGGCCAGTACGTACGGCTATACCCATGCGGTCCAGTAGGACGCCAATATCGTAAGGATGCACCCCATCTACAATAAACGACAGTACCGAGGATTTCTCAGGTGCCGTTCCTATTATCTTAAGCCCATTGACAGCACTTAAAAGCCCCGTCCCGTAGTCCAGCAGGTCGTCCTCGTATTTTTTGATGTTATCCAGCCCTATTTCTGTCAGGTAATCAATCGCTGCTTTCAATACGATTATACCTTCAATGTGCGGTGTACCGGCTTCGAACTTAAAAGGAAGATCGTTGTAGGTCGTCTTTTCAAAGGTTACCTCCTTGATCATCTCTCCGCCGCCTTGGTAGGGAGGCATTTCATTGAGCAGGCTTTCCTTGCCGTATAATATCCCAATGCCAGTAGGCCCGTACATTTTATGTCCAGAAAACACCAGGAAGTCTACATTGAGTGCCTGTACATCCACGCTAATATGCTGAATTGCTTGAGCGGCATCGAGTAACACCGGAACATCCAGCTGATGGGCCGCAGCGATAATTTCTTCTACTGGGTTGATGGTCCCTAGCGCATTGGATACGTAGGTAATCGCTACAATCTTTGTCTTCTCATTGAGCATGTTTTTGTACGCATCCATATCCAGCACACCCCGCTCATCCATAGGGATTACGCGTAGCTTCGCACCAACTTGTTCACAATGCATCTGCCAAGGGACAATATTGGAGTGGTGCTCCATGGCCGAAATGATCACCTCATCGTCCTTTTTTATTTTAAGCTTACCAAAACACTGGGCCACCAGGTTAATCCCCTCGGTAGTTCCTTTCACAAAAATCACCTCATGCACGTGCTTAGCATTGATAAATTGCCGAACCGATTCCCTGGCTGCTTCCATGGCATCGGTAGAAACTTGGCTCAAATGGTGTACCCCACGGTGCACATTGGAGTTTATTTCCGAGTAATAATGAATAATGGCATCGATTACGCTTTGCGGTTTTTGTGTAGTTGCACCGTTGTCTAAGTAAACAAGAGGGTTTCCATAAACTTCCCTAGCTAATATGGGGAAATCATTTCTCACCCTATTTATATCAAATGAATTCATAGTATTCGTGTTTAAAGTACAAATTTAGAATATATCTAAACAAATCAAATCATATCTATGTATTAAATTCCTACTAAGTTTGTAGTGATTAAATTAAAACTTGTATAAAAGCCACCATTTTCATCTAAGGAAACAACCTAAAACAGCTGGAATTATCTTAAAAAAGATCTTTTTTATCCGTTGTAATTGAGTCTTGAAAGTAGGGAAACGGAGCAATCTAAAGTAGTAAAAATGAATATCTAACAGGTCAGATCAAAAAATGACATTCCTATGTTACATAAAAACGGCTTAACCTGCTTTATAACTGCAGGTTGATGAGTAATTGTCTGATATTAAATTAATATGCACTGATTTTTTTGGTTTTCAATAGATATAGCTTATTTTTGCAGACCGAAAATATGGTCTTGCTGTAAAGCAGACTTTTATATAAATTAATATTTTATTAAAAAATATGCCCAATATTGGTAAAATAGCTCAAGTCATTGGTCCAGTAGTGGACGTTAGCTTCACGGACAACGCAAATCTTCCGAAGATATACGATGCATTGTATATTGAAAAAGAGAATGGACAACGTATTGTATTAGAAGTGCAACAGCATTTGGGAGAGGATCGTGTCCGCACCATTGCGATGGATGCTACCGAAGGATTAGTTCGTGGTATGCAGGTTAAGGATACAGGCGAACCCATCAAAATGCCTATAGGCGATCAAATTAAAGGTCGTGTATTTAACGTTGTAGGTGACCCGATTGATGGTATTCAAGCACCAGATCGTAGCACCGGTCGTTCTATCCATAACGTTCCACCAAAATTTGAAGATCTTTCGACTGAATCTGAAGTTCTTTTTACAGGAATTAAAGTAATTGACCTATTAGAGCCTTATGCAAAAGGTGGTAAAATTGGTCTATTCGGCGGTGCAGGTGTTGGTAAAACAGTACTCATTCAAGAGTTAATTAACAATATTGCTAAAGGTCACGGTGGTCTATCTGTTTTTGCAGGTGTTGGTGAGCGTACTCGTGAAGGAAACGACTTGTTACGTGAGATGCTTGAATCAGGCATTATCCGTTACGGGGATGACTTCATGGAGGAGATGGAGCAAGGCAAATGGCCAGTAGACAAAATTGACCAAGAGCTTATGAAGGACTCTAAGTGTACCTTTGTGTTTGGTCAAATGAACGAGCCCCCAGGTGCGCGTGCACGTGTTGCTCTTTCTGGATTAACTGTTGCTGAGCACTTCCGTGATGGAGACGGTGACGGGCAAGGAAGAGACGTGTTATTCTTTATCGATAACATCTTCCGTTTCACACAAGCAGGTTCTGAAGTATCGGCTCTATTAGGCCGTATGCCTTCAGCAGTAGGTTACCAGCCTACCCTAGCTACAGAGATGGGACTGATGCAAGAGCGTATTACATCCACTAAGAACGGATCTATTACATCGGTTCAGGCAGTTTACGTTCCTGCGGATGACTTGACTGACCCTGCTCCGGCTACAACCTTTGCTCACTTAGACGCAACAACAGTACTATCTCGTAAAATTGCAGAGCTTGGTATCTACCCTGCAGTTGACCCATTAGACTCAACTTCAAGGATATTAACTCCAGATATTTTAGGTGACGAACACTATAATACTGCTCAACGCGTTAAAGAGATCCTACAGAGATACAACGAACTGCAAGACATTATTGCAATTCTAGGAATGGACGAGCTTTCTGAAGAAGATAAATTAACGGTTCACCGTGCACGTCGTGTACAACGTTTCTTATCTCAGCCTTTCCACGTAGCAGAGCAATTTACAGGTCTGAAAGGAGTTTTAGTAGATATTAAAGATACCATCAAAGGATTCAATATGATTATTGATGGAGAAGTAGATGAGTATCCTGAGGCAGCATTCAACTTAGTCGGTACGATAGAGGAAGCCATTGAAAAAGGTAAGAAATTACTAGCTGAGGCTGTTTAAAAATATATTTGCAAGTTAAGAGCGAGAAGATCCTCTTAGCTTGCAATATCAGTTTTACAAAAAACAATCATGAAATTAACAATTATCACACCAGATAGCTTAGCGTTTGAAGGAGAAGTAACAGCAGTTACCGTACCGGGTGCTAAGGGTTCAT
>DXEZ01000211.1 GCA_019114715.1 Candidatus Sphingobacterium stercoripullorum
GCATCAAATTTATTTAAAATTAATCTAAATAAGAACAAGAAAGTGAGAAATATAAAACAAATCATCACCTCCGTTTTCTTATTGTTAGCAGCAATGCTCACATATAGTGGTCTTTATGGCCAGGAAAACAACCGCAATACCAGACAGATTTCTGGGAGCGTAAAAGATGATTATGGTCAGCTTATTGAAGGAGCTCATATTATTATTAAGGCCAGTTCTCAACAAACATATACCACAGTTGAAGGAAGCTTTTCCTTTACAATAGAAGGAAATGGACATATTTTAGTAGTAAGCAAGGTAGGTTATGAAACTGTAGAAAGAAATATTCAAAACCTTCCATCCAACGGGAAATTGGATATCGTGCTCTCTAGAGCGAAGTACACTGAGATTGAAGAAACTACCGTAATAGGGAAATCAGCTCTTCAAGAGGTCAGGGAGACTGCTTATAATGTAACTGCACTAGATGCAAAAGCCTTTCACAATACTACTTTAGATTTAGCTCACTTATTGAATCGTGCTTCTGGGGTTAAAATTCGTGAAACTGGTGGGGTAGGATCGGATTATTCTATTAATCTCAACGGTTTCACCGGCAGACATGTTAAGGTTTTTATAGACGGTATTCCAATGGAAGGAATGGGATCTGCTTTTCAGTTGAATAATATTCCAGTCAACCTAGCCGAACGAATAGAAATTTACAAAGGAGTGGTACCTATTGAGCTGGGTGCAGATGCACTGGGCGGAGCTATTAATATCATTACCAATAAAAGAAATAAAAGCTATGCCGATGTTTCTTATTCATACGGTTCATTTAATACACATAGAACCAATCTCAACTTAGGTTTTAGTGGAAAAAAAGGCTTTACCTTTCAATTGAACGCAATTCAGAACTATTCGGATAATAACTACAAAGTATTAACACAAAACTGGAATCCAGAAGACCGTACATTTACTCGAGACAGTGTTTGGGTACGTAGATTCCACGATAACTATAGAAACGAGAGTCTTTCATTGAAAGCAGGTTTCGTCAACACCAAGTTTGCTGATCAACTATTAATTGGGCTTACTTTGGGACAGGAATATGCCGATGTTCAACATTCAAACCTGATGAAAATAGTATTTGGAGCTAAAAGGAGAATGGGGAATACATTAATGCCATCTTTATCTTATGCTAAAAGAGATTTGTTTTTAGAGGGATTAAATGTAAAAGCAAACGTAAACTACAATAGAAACTACAATCAAAACATAGACACTTCAACATTCGAGTACGATTGGTACGGTAAAGCGTATGCTAAAAAATCAGGAGCTATAGGTGAGGGGACAAGCACACTAGCGGAATTTTTTAATAAGAATGCTAGTTTTACGTTTAATGCAAATTATCAAATTTCTGACAAGCACAGTATTTCATTCAATGAGGTTTGGACGAGCTATAGTAGAGAAAATGCCGATAAACAAGCGATAAAAGACGAGACAGATATTCAGGATGATAGAGCTAGTAATTATAAAAATATTGTAGGAGTTTCCTATAAATACAATTTTAATAAAGAGTGGGTAACAACCGTATTTGGTAAACATTACCGTCAGAGTGTTACTGGTCCAGTTAATGTCGGCTCTATGGATTGGCCTTCTTATGAACAAGGCACTAATAGCTCCAATTCATTAGGTTATGGACTTGCAACTACTTACTTCTTTAACCACAGCCAAGTTAAGCTCTCGCTAGAAAAAGCAGTAAGAATGCCAACTGAAAGAGAATTGCTTGGAGATCAGCTTTTCGAAAGGGCTAACTCGGAACTGCGACCTGAAAGCAGCCACAATATCAACTTAGGTTATGCTTACCAAAAAGACTTTAATGACGATCACGCGGTTTTTGTAGATGTTTCGGGTATATATAGGGATGTTAAAGACTTTATACAAAGAAGTATTACAAGTAGAGCTGGTGAAGGTGTAAGTATGAACCACGGTCGTGTCCAAAATCTGGGAGTGAACTTTGAGGGAAGATACTACTTTAGAAAACTACTTACCTTGGGAGGGACACTTACTTATCAAAGCTTGATAAATAAAGAGAAGTACGAACAAAATGGAAATCAATTATCCGTAGTATATAACGATCGTATGCCTAACCAACCTTATTTGTTTGGAAATGGAGAAGCAGAGTTGCGTTTTGCGGACTTATTTAACAAAAGTGATCTGTTTTCAATAGCCTATAGTTTAAACTATGTGCACTCCTTCTTTTTGCGATGGGAAAGCTTAGGAAGTTCATCTACAAAATACATAGTGGATGAGCAACTTTCACATGACTTAATCGCTTCTTATGCGATGAAAAATGGAAGGTATAATGTTTCTCTTGAAGCACGTAACCTAACCGATCAACGCCTTTATGATAACTTTAGTTTACAAAAGCCTGGAAGAAGCTTTTACTTAAAGTTGAGGTACTTTTTTATGTAAACCTTGAAAATTAAAAATTATATTAAACTACAAATAATGAAAACAAATAGACAAATATTAGGGATGTCATTATTGCTTGCAGCTGCTTTTAGCGTTACTAGCTGTAAGAAAGATCCTGTTAACAATCCACCAAGAGAAAGTAATGAAGTGGAATTCTTTTTAGCTACTGAAATAGATGCTGCTGGTCAAGCCGCAGAGTACTTGTTAGCTGTACCTGATATAACTCAAGGAACTGCCTCGGTAGTTGGAAATGGGTTGGAGTTAATTGAACCTGGTTACAACACCTGGATCTTTCCTACCGAGCACATCGGGATTGGATTAAAATATCAAAAGGG
>DXEZ01000212.1 GCA_019114715.1 Candidatus Sphingobacterium stercoripullorum
CGTCAATATATCATTGATATGGTGTCTACTCATGGAGGGCACTTTGCAGCTAGTCTAGGAGTTGTAGAATTAACAGTTGCATTACATTATACGATGAATACGCCATATGACCGGTTAATTTTTGATGTAGGCCACCAAGCTTACGGGCATAAAATTCTAACCGGTAGAAAAGAGCAATTCCATACCAATAGGCTATGGGGTGGGATTTCTGGATTTCCTAAAAGAACAGAAAGTCCATTTGACGCATTCGGTGTAGGGCACTCTTCTACTTCTATTTCTGCTGCATTAGGCATGGCTGTGGCGTCTATGTATAAGGGCGAGAGCGATAGACAGCATATTGCTGTAATTGGTGATGGGGCACTTACGGGGGGTATGGCATTCGAAGCTCTCAATCATGCAGGTGCTCAGAACAGTAATATGATAGTTATCTTAAACGATAACTGCATGTCTATTGATCCGAATGTGGGTGCATTAAAAGAATACTTAACACAGATAACTACTTCTAAAACCTACAACCGGTTTAGGGATGACGTTGCTTCGGTTTTAACACGAATTTCTGAATTAGGGCCGGATGCATTTGGCATTGCCAAAAAGATAGAACGTGCTATAAAAGGATCTGTTTTAAAAAACGCCAATTTTTTTGAGGCTTTAAATTGTAGATATTTTGGTCCAGTCGATGGCCACGATATAAATAATCTCGTTAAGGTTCTAGAAGATCTTAAAAGTATACCAGGATGTAAGTTATTACATTGTGTTACTGTGAAGGGTAAAGGTTATGCATTGGCAGAAAAGGATCAAACAAAATGGCACGCACCGGGCTTGTTTGATAAAATAACAGGGGAAATTCGGAAGTCGAGTAATAACACGCCTAAACCTCCAAAATATCAGGATGTTTTTGGTCATACCTTGGTCGAGTTAGCTGAAGAGAATGATAAGATAATGGGGGTAACACCCGCCATGCCTTCGGGTTCTTCGATGAACATCATGATGAAGGCTATGCCGGATCGAGCTTTTGATGTAGGCATCGCCGAACAACATGCTGTAACCTTTAGTGCAGGCTTAGCTTGCGAAGGGATGATTCCTTTTTGTAATATATATTCCACATTTATGCAAAGAGCATACGATCAGGTCATTCACGATGTTGCTTTGCAAAACTTACCCGTTGTATTTTGTTTAGATCGAGCAGGGCTGGTGGGCGCTGATGGTCCTACTCACCACGGGGCGTATGACATAGCTTATATGCGCTGTGTTCCCCAGTTAGTGGTTTCGGCACCAATGAATGAACAAGAGTTAAGAAACTTGATGTACACGGCTCAAATTGATCCTAAAGGCCCTTTTGTAATTCGGTACCCAAGAGGGAATGGTGTTATGATAGATTGGCACACTCCCTTCCAGAAAATAGAAATAGGTGAAGGAAGGAAGATTTCTGATGGGGAGGAAGTTGCAATTTTAAGTCTAGGTCATATTGGTAATGAAGTGAGTAAAGCTAGATCAGAGTTGGCGAAAAAAGGAATACTACCGGCGCATTACGACTTGAGATTTGCTAAGCCGTTAGATGAAAAATTGTTACATGAAGTTTTTAAAAGGTTTGATAAAGTTGTAACTGTAGAAGACGGCGCTATTGAAGGTGGTGTGGGATCCGCTATATTGGAATTTATGGCAGATCACGATTATCATGCAAAAGTTGTTCGACTTGGAATTCCAGACGAATTTATTGAACATGGAGAACAACAAGAACTTTGGGGATATTGTTCATACGATGCATCCGCTATAGAGCAAGTTTGCGAAGATTTGTTTGCTGAAGTTTCCAAATCGGATAATTTAGCTGGATAGCTAATCCGTTTTAAATAGAGAAATTATTTTATTGAATTTAGGCTTTCTATCTGATGTTCAGGGGGAAAGCTTTTTTTGATTTAAAGATTAAAAATAGGCCTACAATATTCGGAAAAAATTGTTAATTTAATAGAGTCAAAAAACACGTAAGTTTTCCACATAATATTACGCTAACGACAAAACTTTAGAATAAAAGCATTAAATCGCCCTTACAAATGACGAATTGTTAAAAACTTTCCACAGCGATGCGATGCATTCAATTTGAATCAATTTTACACTTTAAGTGTTTAGTAATCAGTGTGTTGAATTTTATTTGTGGAAAATGTTTTTTAGCTGAAAAAAAATTATCATATTCGTTGTTGATAATTTTAGAGAACTAAAATATTAACATATACTGTATATCAAGTTATTAACATTTTTAGAATGGAGAAAACTAGCACAAGTGTTTGGAGTAAGTGCCTCGATGTAATAAAAGATAACATACCACCTCAAAGTTATAAGACTTGGTTTGAACCGGTAAAAGCGGTTAAGCTAGAAAATAACGTATTAACAATTCAGGTGCCGAGTGTCTTTTTTTACGAGTGGCTTGAAGAACACTATGTTGGAATATTGAGAAAAACTGTAAAAAAATTTTTAGGAGAACAAGGTCGTTTAGAATACAATATAATTGTTGAAAAATCCTCTTCAAAAAAACCATATACTACCAATTTACCTTCAAATGGAAATGGTGCTGAAGGAAAAAGACAATCCATACCTATTCCCGTTTCCCTAAATAAGGATATAAAGAACCCTTTTGTAATACCAGGTCTTAAAAAATTACAAGTAGACCCCCAATTGAATCAACAATATACTTTTGATACTTTTATAGAAGGAGAATGCAATCGCTTGGCACGTTCAGCAGGATACGCTGTAGCAAATAAGCCTGGTGGAACTTCCTTCAATCCGTTGATGATTTATGGCAATGTAGGTTTAGGTAAAACTCACCTTGCGCAAGCTATAGGAAATGAAGTGAAAAAGAACCTTCCTGATAAGTTGGTAATCTACGTTTCTTGCGAGCGGTTTTGTCAACAATTTGTAGATTCCTTAAAAAATAATACGATTAATGATTTTGTTAATTTTTATCAGGCAATGGATGTGATTATCATGGATGATGTTCACAATTTTGCAGGAAAAGAGAAGACACAAGACATTTTCTTTCACGTATTCAATCACCTACATCAAAACAATAAACAAATTGTTCTAACTTCAGATAAAGCACCTAAAGACTTGTCTGGTCTTGAAGAGCGTTTGCTTAGCCGGTTCAAATGGGGCCTTTCTGCGGACCTTCAAACACCTGACTTAGAAACGAGAATGGCTATCTTAAAAAAGAAAGCCTATTCCGATGGTATTGATCTGCCAGAGGATGTTATTGAGTATGTTGCTAAACAAATAGACAATAGTGTTCGTGAGCTAGAGGGAGCTATGGTGTCTTTGTTAGCGCAATCTACGTTGAACAAAAAGGAAATAGACCTCGCTCTTGCAAAGTCTATGTTGAAGAACTTCGTTAAGAATACCCATAAAGAAATTACTATGGAGCATATTCAAAACTTAGTGTGTGAGTATTTTGAAGTTCCTGTTGAGATGGTTAAGTCCAAAGTTCGGAAAAGAGAAATTGTTCAAGCAAGGCAAATTTCTATGTATTTAGCAAAGAATTTGACTAAGTCATCGCTTAAGACAATCGGTAACTTTTTCGGAGGTCGTGATCATTCAACGGTAATTTATGCTTGTCAAACGGTAGAAGATTTGATTGAAACAGATAAGAAGTTTAAGTCTTATGTGCAAGACATTCAAAAGAAACTAAAAATGAACTAATAGCTTAGTTGTAATTTTCATATAAAAAGTAAAGGGCTAGAAATTTCTAGCCCTTTACTTTTAAATCACGCCAGAAGCTTTATTTAAGCTTTATCATTTTTTGGCGCTTCCCTACAATCTGTTCCTGATAAATTACTTTTTGATCCTCGGTCAGGACTTCGATTACCTTACCGTCTAATTCAGCTGTTAAAGATTCTATTTTCTCACCTTTTTCCTCTTCCGATAAACTTTCATCGGTTTGAACAACTTCGGCTGATTTATTGAAATCAATGAGTAAGGCATGGATCGATGACTGTTGAGTATCGTCTAATGTTAACACCTTAGTCCACATTTCTAATGTTTTACTGGCGTTCTCCTCTGCTGTTTGTTCTTGTGCAAATAAACTTCCTGTTGTGGCTATTAAAGCCAATACTATTACCACTAAATTTTTCATAATACTATATTTTAATAAACATTCAATTACCTGTCTTGTATAATAATAACAGTAAAACATGCTAAAAATTGTACTAACGTAACTTTGATGTTACAAATTTAACATTTATTAACTATTTCGTTGATAACCAGAGGGTAGTAAACCCAAGCGTAATGATTTCTGAACGTGTTTTTTAACTGTAAAACAGGATTTAGTTCTGTTTTAGCAAAATAGGTCCTTAAACAGCAGGTTATAGCAAAGCAAATTCCTTATTTTTTAATTGCTTTATTTAGAAGGGCCAAGAAATTATCCGATCCTTCGATGTCTGTACTTATAGGGAGGAAATACACAGGTAATTCTGCCATAATATCTTTGGGTAGACGCTGGAAATCTTTTTCCGTTGTGACGATTATTTTGTTCTCTTCTTGGATGGAGTGGTATGTCTTTCGGATATTTTGAATGTCTTTTATGGTAAAATTATGATGGTCTGGAAATGTTATGCTAGTCAAATTAGCTGCCTTTGATTTTAAGTCAGCTACAAAAGGCTTGGGGTTTGCAATACCTGAAATGGCGAGTACGTGGTAGTTTTCAAGTGCAGCATCGAAAGGTATTCCTTTTGGGTTGAGCAGCTGATGATATTTGATGGATGCATAAAAAACTCGTGCTTGTTGATTAACACCTCTTAATTTCTTTTCAATCTTCTCTTTGTCTATGGGGTCTTTTATAGAGGGAGATTTAGTGACGATGATAAAATCGGCACAGCTGGTTTGTGAAAATAAATCACGAAAACGACCGGTAGGAAATAGACGTATGGGTTGCAACAAGGAGCTGTATTCAAATAAGAGAATCTTGATCTTAGGTTGCAAGGCGCGGTGTTGATAGGCATCGTCCAGAATAATTAAATCGTGCTCACCTTTAATTTGCTCAATCCCGTGACATCTGTTTTCTGAAACTGCTATCGTAGTGTGTGGGAATTTGTTTTTAAACTGAAGAGGTTCATCGCCACATAGCTCACTTGAATCGCTGGTTTGAACATACCTAAAGCCCTTGGTCTTTCTACCATAGCCTCGGCTTAGTACGGCAATTTTAAAGTTATTTTCTAAAGACCTAATGAGAAATTCCGTCATGGGACTTTTACCTGCCCCTCCTATTGCGAGGTTTCCAATAACAATTGTCGGTATTTGAAAGCTACAGCTCTTGAAAATACCCCAATCGTAAAGCTTGTGACGGATTATTAATATAATCGAAAGTAGGAGACTAAAAGGATATAGAATTAATAAACGAAGGGTTTTCATTTATTGGTTATTTTTATTCCTACATTGGAAATATGAGAAAGAATTTGCTGATTGGGCATATCAGGAAGCACTCCTATTCTATAATTCCCAGAATCAAGTTGCTCAAAACCTTCCCATAGGACATTGATGTTTTCGTAAAGGAGGCCTTTGCTTTTACCAAGCCAAAGACCTTCTTTGTTTACTAAGGGAATACGAAAAGCTCTAACTTCGTCTTTTAGTATCCCGTTTTTTTCTTCCAGTACTTTAATCTGTATATCTTCGAATGCGTATTCGGCACCGTGCCGTAAATAGAATTGAACGGTACCTTTTGTCCCAGTAGCGATTGTACTGTCATGGGGCACCTCAAACCATATTGTGTCATTTTTGTGCCAAGTCCTTCCTGGGATGCTTTGGTGATTAGAGTACTGCCTCGTATCACTGCAGCCCAACGAAAGACTTAATACGCATACTATTATTACCTGAAAAAATACTAGAGTATTTCCTTTCATTTAAAAGCTGCTATGATTTCGGCTTTCTATTTCGCCGCCTACTAGGTTTTTGTGCAGCATTCGGGTTTTTATTACCGCCACCTTCTGCTTTTGATCCACCTCTATTACTAGGCCTGCGTTTATTCTTTGTGTTTTTTTGACTCGCCGTGTTATCTTTTTTGTCTACGCTATATTTCTGCTTTCTGTTTCTCGAAGGTTTTTTGCGTCTTGGTTTTTGCTTTTTATCGTCCAATCGAGTTAAACTTTCTTGGCCAACCACATTTTGATAATCTAAAGCAGTGTTTTGTTCCACCTGCTCATCATTGCCATCAATTCGCTCTAACTCCTCCGGTTTACGACCTTTGGCATTAAGAGCTGCATATTCTTTTACCTTTTCAACACTGATAGGAATCCAGTTTTCAGCCTTAGCATAGGCAAACCACATGACTCTTTTAAAGATATCGGTTTTTTGTAAATAAGCCTTTCCAACTTGAGTCTCAATCGATTCTACATTGGTAGGCATATCTTTTAGCGCATCCATATAGCTATCTAACTCAAAGTTTAAACAGCATTTTAATTTACCACATTGACCGGCTAATTTTAAAGTGTTTAGTGATAAATTCTGGTAGCGTGCAGCTGAAGTAGACACCGTTTTAAAGTCTGTTAACCAAGTAGAACAGCAAAGCTCACGCCCACAAGACCCTATGCCTCCTAAACGGCTAGCTTCTTGACGCATTCCAATTTGTCGCATTTCTATACGGACCCGGAACGCCTCTGCCATTCTTTTAATCAGCTCTCTGAAATCTACCCGACCATCTGCCGTGTAGTAAAAGGTTGCTTTGGATCTATCGCCTTGAAAGTCTACATCAGAAATTTTCATGGATAAACCCAATTCTAAAGCCATTTTACGAGCTTTATGCATGGTTTCCCATTCCAAGTCTTTCGCTGACTCCCAGTTTTTATAGTCCGCTTCATTTCCTTTCCTATATACTTTCTTTTTGACTGTGTCGGAATCGATTTTGTTTTTCTTAAGTTGTAAACGTACCAGCTCACCTGTCAGGGAAACATGCCCAATGTCGTAGCTGCCTGTTTTTGGCTCTACAACAACTAGCTCACCCATATCTAGGTATAAGTTCTGATCGTTAATAAAGAACTCTTTCCTAGAGCCTTTAAAACGTACTTCAATAATGTTAAAAGGTGTATAGTTAGCTGGCAAATCCATATCAGAAAGCCAGTCATAAACGTCTAATTTGTTACATCCGCTGGTCATGCAGGCACCATTGTTCTGGCATCCTGCTGGTAATCCGCCTTTTGAGGCAGTACCGCAACCTCCGCCGGACGCGCATCCGTCGCATCCCATAATTTTTCTTTTTATATATGTTGAGTCCCAAACGGGAACGTTTGAAATTTAAAAATTAATACTAATTGCAAAGATAAGTCTAAAAATAGAATTTTTGCATTTGCATTTCTCTCTATATTGTAATATGTCTTTTCTAAAAGCTCTGCCATTAACTCCAATTGCCTGTCACTATAAAGCTCTGAGAAACGGTTAACAAAATCTGTTTCTTGTGAATTGAGGCTTATTTTTTCATTTAGCCCGTGTTTGGCAAAAAGTACTTGACGAACTATTTTAAGAGCGTAAAGTATAAAACTTTTTTGATTTTCTCTTCCTAATTTATAAAAATCTTCTTCACAGAACTTGATAAACTCCAGACCTCTATCTGTTACTATGGTTCTTAACCAGCTTACTAAAAGTGAGTAAAAGTTGCTCTCGGTTGAACTTGTTAAGAGAAAAGCTTGATGCAGGTTTCCATCAGCCATTAAAGCGATTTGTTTAGCTTTATCTTCGCTTATTCCTTTTTTAGAAATAAGTTCTTTTTCAATGGTGTCAGTGGAGTAAGCTGGTATTTTTACCATCTGCATCCTAGATAGAATGGTTGGAAGTATGAGATCTGTGTTTTCGGTTACAAATAAAAAAACCGTTTTTAAGGGAGGTTCTTCTATTAACTTTAGAAGTGCATTGGCTCGTTGATCCAGGTATTCCGGCAGCCACAGTATTAAAACCTTGTATTCCGATTCGAAGGGCTTTAACCCTAGTTTTTTAATGATGTCGTGTGCCTCAGCAATGTTAATTCCAGCTTGTTTATTCTCTCCATTTAAATATTCTTTCCACGTTTCGAAATCTAAATAGGGATGTGAAAGCATTGCTTCCCGCCATTGCGGCAGAAACTCTGAGCTCACCGCAGAGCTTTTAGTCGCAAAAAAAGGAAAAGAAAAGTGTAAATCTGGGTGGATAAGCTTGGAGACCTTTATACAAGAACTACAGACACCACAGCTGTCATTTTCAGAGGGGTTTTCACAGTGGATCATCTGAGCATAGGCAATTGCTAGTGCCATTGCTCCGTTACCTGCTGGACCTATGAAAAGTTGCGCATGACTAATCCTTTTATTACCAATAGATTTTATTAAAAAATCTTTTGCGCTTTGTTGAGCTATAATATTTTTAAATTGCATGAGATAAACACAAATGTAACAAACTTCTGGAGAAAAAATTTTGGTTAGACAAAAAATACAAGGAACAAACAGTACATAAATAGATTTCTTTTCTGTATTATTGCATATACAATAAATTTGAGATCAATTATGAGATTTATCGTTTCCACTTCGGTATTGTTAAAGCAGCTGCAAGCAATAAGCGGGGCTTCCAGCACCAGTACAGTGTTACCAATATTGGAAAATTTTTTATTTGAAATTGAGGATAATATATTAACAATTTCCGCTACGGATTTACAAACGAGCATGATTACTTCTTTGCCCATTGAAGCAAAGGAAGAAGGTCGGATTGCAATGCCGTCTAAGATATTGATAGAGACCTTAAAAACACTTCCAGATCAGCCAGTTGCATTTTCTGTGGATACAGAAACCTTAGCAGTGGAGATTAGTGCTGGAGATGGTAAATATAAACTGAGTGGAGAAAGAGCTGACGATTTCCCAAAAATTCCTGTTGTAGAAAGTGCTTCTACAATCAATATTCCTGCCTCTACACTGGCCGATGCTATTTCTAAAACCATGTTTGCTGTTAGTAATGATGAGTTGAGACCAGCAATGGGTGGCGTTCTAGTTGAAATTGAAGAACACACTATAACTTTTGTAGCAACAGATGCTCATAAGCTTGTACAATATAGAAGGAAAGACATAGGGGCTGAGGAGGTGAATTCGTTGATTTTGCCTAAAAAAGCATTAGCCCTATTAAAATCTTCCTTACCTTCTGAGGATATCAATGTAACCATAGAATATAATTCTACTAATGCATTTTTCTCTTTTGAAAATATTCATCTTATCTGTAGGTTAGTTGATGAACGCTATCCAGATTATGCTGCGGTAATTCCTCAAGTTAATCCGAATAAATTAATAGTCGATAGGCTTCTGTTTTTAAACACCTTAAAACGTGTTGTTATTTTTGCGAATAAAACTACACACCAGGTCCGTTTGAAAATTACAGGAAGCGAATTGCATATTTCTGCCGAAGATATTGATTTTGCGAACGAGGCGCACGAACGTCTAAGCTGTCAATATGAAGGTGAAGACATGGAAATTGGTTTCAATGCTAAGTTCCTAGTGGAGATGTTAGGCAATTTAGGGAGTGATGAAGTTTTATTAGAAATGAGCACTTCCAATAAAGCAGGTCTTTTGAAACCTTCGGAACCTTCCGAAGAAGAAGAAGTTTTAATGTTAGTTATGCCTGTCATGTTAAACAATCAAGGTTAAGTATTAATACCATTAAATTCTTAGTTTGGAATACGTTAAAGCACTGATTGATTTTGTCCTACATATAGATCAACATTTAGTTGAGATTGTAAATCAATACAGCACCTGGACATACTTGATATTGTTTATTATAATTTTTGCAGAAACTGGATTAGTAGTCACCCCATTCCTACCGGGTGACTCTTTGCTTTTTGCTGCTGGCGCCATAATTGCCAAGCCCGAGACGGATTTAAATATTTGGGTCATGTGGCTGATTCTCTTTATCGCAGGTGTGTTAGGTGACTGGGTGAATTATCATGTAGGTCAATACCTGGGGCCCAAAGCATTCAGCGGCAAGTATAAGTTTCTGAAGAAAGAGTATTTAAATAAAACCGAATCTTTCTACGATAAATACGGTGGAAAAACTATTATTTATGCTCGCTTTGTCCCTATAGTGAGGACTTTTGCACCTTTTGTTGCAGGAGTTGGATCGATGAGCTATCCTAAATTTGCTTCCTTTAATATTATTGGAGCATTTTTATGGGTTACACTATTTTTGTTCTTAGGGTATTTTATTGGTAGTAATGCCTTGATTCAAAAAAACTTTACTTTAGTAATTCTCATCATCATATTTCTTTCGCTTCTTCCTCCCATAATTGAGGTGATAAAAGAGCGATTAAAGAAAAAGTCGTCTTCGCAATAGTAGATTGAGGCCTATTTGCATGGAGCTCAAGAATACGATAAAATTCTGTTAAGTTTTAAAACGCTACTTTATGTTGAATTCTATGACTGGATATGGCCTGGCCCATATCGAAACACCTTCAGTTAAGTATATTGCTGAAATAAAGTCACTTAATTCTAAGTTTTTGGAAATCAATTTGAGGCTTCCAAAGAGACTCTCCTCGTTAGAGTCTGAAATTCGAAGCTATCTAACTAAAAACACGGTCCGCGGGAAAGTTTCTTTAGTCCTATCGGAACAATTTCTAGATCCACAGCAGCAAGGGTCTACCATTAATAGCTCATTATTTAAAAAGTACTATTATGAACTTTTAGAGTTATCCAAAGAGCTAGAAACTCCAGTAAACAATTTATTTGAAGCTGTCCTTTCATTACCGGATGTGATGTCGCAAGACGAGCAACTTGAAGAAATTCAGAAGGATGAGAAAGAGTTGATATTTCGTGTAATTGAAGAGGCTGTCCTTCAGTTTACTGCCTTTAGAAGACAGGAAGGAGATGCCTTAAAGTTGGATTTGAATAAACGAATATCTATCATTCAAGAAAATCTAAATATGGTTGCCACTCTGGAAGTAGAGAGAATTCCATTGATCCGCGAGCGAATTGAAAATTTGTTAGAAGAATGGGTAGGAAGGGAAAATACAGATCAAAATAGATTGGAGCAGGAGATGATCTATTATGTAGATAAGCTGGATATAACCGAAGAGAAAGTTCGCTTAAAAAATCACTGTGAATATTTTTTAAAAGTTCTCCAAGGAGAATCTGGTAATGGAAAGAAACTTGGTTTTATCTCACAAGAGATCGGCAGAGAGATTAATACCATTGGTTCGAAAGCGAACCATGTTGGTATCCAGCAGGTTGTTGTTCAAATGAAGGAAGAGCTCGAAAAAATTAAAGAGCAACTGTTGAATGTATTATAAGCATGTTTAAATGAAGAAAGGTAAGCTTTTTATATTTTCTGCACCCTCAGGTGCAGGAAAAACGACCATTGTAAAGCATCTTTTAAATAAGTTCAATCAGGAGTTGTCGTTTTCAATTTCAGCCACCACCAGGCCGCCACGAGGTCAGGAGGTCGATGGTAGGGACTATTATTTTATTTCTAAGGAGGCTTTTCAAGAGAAAATCAAAAACAAAGAATTTGTGGAGTACGAAGAGGTGTATAACGGGATTTATTACGGCACCTTGCAATCAGAGATCCATCGTATATGGGACGATGGGAAAAGCGTTGTTTTTGATATTGATGTAGTGGGCGGGAGGAATTTAAAAGGTATATTCCAAAATCAAGCGCTCGCCATATTTGTGCAACCACCCTCATTAGAGGAGTTGGAACGTAGACTTTCAACTAGGGGAACAGACTCTATAGAAAAGGTTAAAGAGAGAATTGAAAAGGCAGAATATGAGCTCGATCAAGCAAAGTTTTTCGATACCATTTTGTTAAATGATAATTTGCCCGAGGCTTGTCAGCAAGCTGAAAGGCTAATTGAAGGCTTTTTGAAAAAGGAGTAATGATTTTATGAAGAGAATTGGATTGTTTTTTGGTTCTTTTAATCCCATTCATGTAGGCCATCTTATAATAGGCAATTACATGGCTAATTATACCGATTTGGATGAAGTTTGGTTTGTTGTGAGCCCACAGAGTCCATTTAAGAAAAAAGCATCACTGGCATCAAGTTACGATAGGCTAGAAATGGTAGAGCTTGCCATTGCTGGTGTTGATAGGCTGAGAGCATCCGATATTGAATTCCACCTTCCCATCCCCTCATATACTATAGATACGTTGACTTACCTGCATGAAAGGCACCCCAATTATTCTTTCTCCTTGATAATGGGAGAAGACAATCTTGAAAATTTCAAAAAATGGAAGAATGCTGATGTATTATTAAGCAATTATTCTATCCATGTGTATCCTCGACCAGGCTATCGCGCAACGGATTTACGGACACATCCTAAGGTCACCATTACGGAGAGTCCACTGATGGAAATTTCATCTACATTTATTCGAAAAGCCATTACCGAAGATAAGAGCATCGATTATTTGGTGCCACAAGCCGTAAAGGAATACATCGATCAAAAGGCATTGTACTTATAACTGCGATACACCCAATCATTCTACGTCTAGAGATCGGTTAAAAGGGAAATCCTGCAGTTAGTGGAATCTGGGCATAATTTCGCGAAATTCCTCAGGTGTGCACTTTAGGTCTCGCTTAAATGCCGTGGAAAAGTAAGATGCACTTTCAAAACCAAGCTTATAGGCTATCTCTGCTACCGATTGATTGGTTAAGTAGAGCATCCTCTGAGCCTCTTTCCACACTTCCTCTCGGATGACTTCTCCGGGTGTACTCAAGAGATACCTCTTACAAATTCTGCCTAAATAATTGACAGATATATTTAATTCATCTGCATACCACTTTGGAGAGCGTTGCGTTAAATAGTTATCGTTAACTAATTGTACAAATGCAACCAGCTTCTCTTCTGCTTTATTAATCCTCATAATTGAAAACTCTGGTTTATTAATCCGATCTAAATCGTGTAAAAGTATATTCAAGTAAGATCTAACTACTACATCATAACCTTTTTTCGGTTCTCCACTTCATAGATAATGGAATCAATAAGTGCGTGCCACTTTTCAATTTGATTCTCCTTTAAATATACAAAAGAACTTGTTAATCTGCTAAATATGCTGAAGCTAGATAGCACATGATTATGAAATCTCAATGAGAAAAAGCTGGCATTAAAACCGATAAAACATCCCTTAGTAGCCTTTTGGATAGAAAGAGAAATAACACTGTTTGGTGGTATACAGATAACCCCTCCATCTACAATTGTAAAATTATGTTCATCGACTTGTATGTTCATTTTACCGCTTTTAATAAAAATGATAGTATACCACCGCGGGCGGTATAGCTTCCCTTTCAATATGGTCTGGTTATGAATCTCATTTAAAGGGGTTATCGCAAAATCGGGTGTTTGTGATTTAAAAATTGATAAGTCGGCCGGATAGAACATTTTATTGTTTAACTCACTGGTAAACAAAACTTGCATTTTGTAGGAAAATAATACGTGATGGAATCAACTAATAACAAATCGTTTTTTGAAAATGGTAGTCAAAAAAACAAAATAAGCTATGTAGTTAGCCCTGCTGGAGGTCTGAGTAGCTCTAAGTGAGGATTCCGTATATTTTTAGGAAGTAAGAAACCAAAGACTGTTTCGGACTCTAATCCATATTCTGGTTCTATTTGCTGATTTGGTATATAAGGTATGTGGTAGAGCACAAACTCGCCCCAACGGATATCACGGAGGTCTTGCTTCTCTTTTTGATCTTTTTCTAGTTTATCTTTTAAAAAACATCCACCTTGGCAATGGTTGTTAGCATCTTCTTTTTCAACGCAGATATATTGAGCTATGTAATTGTGGTTAACTTCAAAAGACAGCAGTATCCACGCTTGACTCACTGTATTTAGAAGTAAGGCGAAAGACAAAATTATAGCTGTTATCCTTTTAATCACACAGCTAAAATAAGAAAAATAGCCTAGTTATTTATTCAAAGTTATTCTTTTTACAATCCTTAAATAAGTACGCCTCGATTATTCGCGGCAGAAGGTACACATGTCTTATGCCTTATGTTTGGATAACTCCTACTTTATAAGAGGCAGTAATTAAAGAATGGCTAGCGGCCTCGATGCCCATGCTTATAACTGTTCTGGTCTCTATGGGGTCTATAATTCCATCCGTCCAAAGGCGCGCTGCAGCGTAATAAGGGTCCAATTGCTTGTCGTATTGCTCTTGAATTTTGTCTAGTAAAATCTTTTCTTCTTCTTGATCAAGCTGCTCACCTGTTTTGGCCAGCTTAGATTGTTCAATTTGTAACAATGTTTTTCCTGCTGAAGCTCCACTCATCACGCCAATTCTAGACGTTGGCCAGCTGAATATGAGTCTAGGGTCGTAGGCCCGACCACATAAAGCGTAATTTCCTGCTCCATAGCTATTTCCAATCATGAATGTGAATTTTGGAACTATAGAGTTGGCCATGGCATTGACTAACTTGGCTCCATCTTTAATTATTCCAAGCTGCTCGGATCTACTTCCTACCATAAAGCCGGTTACATCTTGAAGGAAAACCAGGGGAATCAATTGTTGGTTGCAATTCATTATAAATCTCGCCGCCTTATCGGCAGAATCGTTGTAAATAACGCCTCCCATTTGTAGCTCAGTGCTCCCGCCGGGTTTCTTTGCTTTCACTATTTCCCGCCTATTAGCGACAATTCCTACGGACCATCCGTCTATTCGAGCAAAAGCACAAATTATGGTTTTCCCGTAGTCTTTTTTATACTCTTCTAGTGAGTTTTTATCAACAATGCACCTCAGGATCTCTAGGCTATCGTAAGGTTGAGTTCGGTCAGTAGGTAAAATCTTATAGATTTCCTTTGGATCTATAGCCGGAGACTCGGGCTTTGTCCTTGAGAACTGCGTTTTTCTTTTTTCACCAAATCTCGAGAACAAGGATATTATCGCATCTAAACAGCTATTATCATCTTCATATTGATTGTCGGTAACTCCGGAGATCATCGAGTGCGTTTCTGCACCTCCAAGGGTTTCTGCGTCTGTCTCTTCTCCTATGGCAGATTTTACCAAATAAGGGCCCGCTAAAAATACGGATCCTGTGCCTTTAACTATGAATGCATAATCAGACATTATTGGTAAGTAGGCTCCACCAGCTACACACGAACCCATTATTGCGGATATTTGAGGAACACCCATTGCCGATAGTTTGGCGTTATTTCTAAAGACTCTGCCAAAGTGCTCTTTATCTGGAAATATCTCATCTTGCAAGGGCAGGTAAACACCCGCAGAATCCACAAGATAGATAATAGGTAATTTGTTTTCTATGGCTATTTCTTGGGCACGTAAAATCTTTTTTGCGGTTATTGGAAACCAGGCGCCAGCTTTAACACTAGCATCGTTGGATACAATTAAGCATAGTTTTTCTTGTATATAGCCCATTACAATAGCTACCCCACCATTTGGGCAGCCTCCCTCTTTTTCGTACATGCCTTCTCCGGCAAATCCACCAATTTCGATATAAGGGCTTCCTTTGAGCAAATAGTCAATGCGTTCCCAAGCTGTCATTTTGCCTTTGGCATGTATTTTTTCCAGTGCTTTCTGTCCTCCTCCAAGGCGTAAATGCTTGCGTTTTTGACGAAGATTTTCTATAAGTTGCTGCATGTTGTATTTAATAGATTTATAATATTATAGCTAATATAAGTGTTAAATTTGTCTAAAATGAAATTTTGCAAGTTTTAATTTTGTATGTTTGAAATAAACCTAATAGGTTAATTCTAGATTTATTAATTATAAACTTATGATTTATTTTGATACGGAACAAATGAGTCTGCTCCGTGGCAGCGTTAGAGATTTTACCCATAAGCAGATAAAACCTTATGTAATGCAGTGGGACGAGAGCCAAACTTTTCCTGTTGAATTATTTCGAAAACTTGGAGAGCATGGTTTTATGGGTATTCTGGTGCCTGAAAAATATGGTGGTTCACAACTGGGGTATCAAGAGTATATAACTATTTTAGATGAGATTTCCTCCGTTTGTGGGTCTATTGGACTATCTGTTGCAGCACATAATTCTTTATGCACGAATCATATTTTGACTTTTGCAAATGAAGAACAAAAAAAGAAGTATCTACCACGACTGGCCTCAGGTGAGTGGATCGGTGCTTGGGGATTAACCGAAACGGAGTCTGGTTCGGATGCTGGGGGATTGAATACCACGGCCAGGAAAGAAGGCGATTATTATATACTAAACGGTTCGAAGAACTTTATAACCCATGCTATTAATGGAGATGTAGCTGTTGTGATTGCCAGAACGGGAGAAAAAGGCGATAAGCGGGGAATGACAGCATTTATCATTGAGAAAGGAACGCCAGGATTTACATCGGGTAAAAAAGAAAATAAACTTGGTATGAGAGCCTCAGAAACGGCTTGTTTGTTTTTTGATGAGTGCAAGGTGCACAAATCTCAGGTGGTTGGAGAAGAAGGCGAAGGGTTCGTGCAGGCCTTAAAATTATTAGATGGAGGGCGGGTATCTATCGCGGCCCTGTCTTTAGGTATAGCAAAAGGAGCTTATCAGTGCGCATTAAACTATTCGCATGAGCGGAAGCAATTTGGGAAGCTTATATTTGAGTTTCAAGATGTTTCATTTACATTAGCGGATATGGCTACAAAAATTCATGCAGCAGAAGGGCTCGTCCGTGAGGCGGGGTATTTAAAAGATGCTAACATGAAAGTAACCAAAGAGAGCGCTATGGCAAAGCTTTATGCCTCTGAAATTGCGGTTGAAATGTCGAATCATAGTGTGCAACTTTTTGGTGGTTATGGATTTACAAAAGATTTTCCTGCAGAGAAGTATTTCCGGGATGCCAAGCTTTGTACTATAGGCGAAGGGACTTCCGCGATTCAGAAAATGGTTATATCTAGGGAAATTAGCAAGGATGTACAGTAAGAAAAATATATACTTAACTGACTGTCCAAGGGATGCCTGGCAAGCGCTGAGTCAATTCGTGCCGACTGAAGAAAAAGCCAGGCATATCAACTTTTTAATAGAAAGTGGCGCCTTTCAATGCATAGACTTTGGAAGTTTTGTTTCCCATAAGGCCGTACCGCAGATGAAGGATACAGCTCAAGTTGTAGACTTATTGGAAAACGATGCGCAGGTAGAGCTACTTGCTATTGTGGCCAATACCAGAGGTGCTTCCGATGGGGTTAAGTTTTCGAAAATAAATACGCTGGGCTATCCTTTTTCTATTTCTGAGACTTTTCAATTAAAGAATACGAAGAAAAACATTGCCGATTCTTTGCGTACCGTTCAAGAGATCATTGAGGTCTGTGATAAGGGAGGGAAGAATTTGAGGATATACCTGTCTATGGCTTTTGGCAATCCATTTGGAGATGCTTGGAGTGAGCAGCGCGTTGTAGATTGGATTGGAAAACTTCTGGAAATAGGCGTTAAAGATATTGCTTTGGCGGATACCACTTCCGAGGCAAAACCAAAAATTATTGCATCACTTTTTGAGTCTATTCATGCCGATTTTCCCAACGAAAATTTTGGCGTTCATTTACACTCCTCACCACTGGAAAGTGCAGAAAAAATCCAAGCCGCTTTAAATGCAGGCTGCAAGAGATTTGAGGGTGCGCTGTTGGGTTTTGGTGGCTGCCCATTCGCCAAAGATGAGTTGGTGGGCAATATTCCCTCTGAGGAGTTGCTTGAAAAGTTCAATCGAGCAGATAAAAATACCATTCAAGAGCTCATCAATTCTTTTAGAAGAACCATTTGATACGTTAATTATGGAGTATAATTTTATAAAGGTGAGTAAGAGTAATGGCGTATTGAGAGTAACGCTTAATAGGCCAGAAAAGCGCAATGCCTTTACTCCTACCACGGTTAGTGAGTTGGCCTATACTTTTAACTTGGCCAATGAAGATCCTCAAGTAAAAGTTGTTTTATTGGATGCGGAGGGCCCTGTGTTTTGTTCGGGAATGGATTTGAAAGTGTTTAACGACCCGACATTGGACCTGGAAAATCCACATATACCCAAACAAGACATTTCTTTAGGTCAAGTTTTTGATCAACTCTTAAAGCCAAGTATTGCCGTAGTTCAAGGAGCCGTTATTGCCGGTGGGTTTTTGATGATTTTAG
>DXEZ01000213.1 GCA_019114715.1 Candidatus Sphingobacterium stercoripullorum
TGATTTATTTAAGTTGCTAATATACAACATTCCCAAAAATAAAATCGAAATAAAGGGCTAAGAACTGATTAATATCAAAATATGAGGCTAAATAGACACGATAAGGACTATTCACAATGAGGCTTTCTCCAAGTTTAGCTCCTTGTTTAAACCAATCCCTGCTTGTTTTTAAGAAATAAGTATATCTTTACCCTCATGAGCAATTTAGCAAAGCAGCTATCTAAGTACATGCCAGAATCCGCAGCGCCCACCATTGCAAAATGGATAGTGGATTACCGCTGTGTTTTTAAAATTTCTCGAAGTAGAAGCAGTAAACTGGGAGATTACACAGCACCCAGAAAGGGCTATCCACACCGGATATCCGTGAATCACAATTTAAACCCATACGCTTTCCTAATTACTACGGTGCATGAGTTTGCCCATCTAGTGGCTTATGAAAAATTCGGAAGGACTATTCAACCTCACGGAGGTGAATGGAAGAGTACATTTAGAGAGTTGATGGAGCCTTTTTTTGAACTAGGTATTTTTCCCGAGGATCTCTCCTCAGCACTTAGAGAGTACCTTATCAATCCAGCAGCATCGAGTTACTCTGACTTAAATCTCGCTCGTACCTTACGCAGCTACGATAAAGAACAGAACGGTAAGTTCATTGAAAGCATTCCTGAGGGAAGTTACTTTCAAATTTCTACGGGAAGAGTTTTCCAAAAATTAAATAAACTTAGAAAACGCTATAAATGTATCGAGATATCTTCTAAAAGGGTTTACCTTTTCCATCCCTTAGCAGAAGTACAAATCATTCAAGACATCAAAAGTAGGCAATAAGCTCAGTTTATTGTAGATTAGCGTATATTTGCATGAATAACAAACTAGACATACAACATGAAAAAAATCATTCTATCGGCAGCAATTGCTCTTGTAGCTTTTACAGCTTGTCAAAACAATTCAAACACCGATCAAGAAAACGAAACTGATTCTTTGGCATACGACGCTATAACGGAAGAAGGCTTCGCTAACTATATCGAAACCCTATCATCCGATGCGTTCATGGGTAGAAAGCCCTTTACAAAAGGTGACACCTTAACGGTCAATTACATCAAAAATGAATTTGAAAACTTAGGCTTAAAACCAGGAAATGGAGAGTCCTATTTTCAAGAGGTTCCCTTAGTAGAAATCACTTCAACACCTGTAGAGTCTACGTTAAGCTTTCAAGGTAAAGAAGGTTCTATAGATGCAGAATTCCTCGATGATTATGTTGTAGGGAGCCGTCAACTCCAAGAAGAGCTAGACTTTCCTTCTACCGAATTGGTATTTGTAGGCTTCGGAATTGTAGCACCAGAATATGACTGGAATGATTACGAAGGCTTAGACGTAACGGGAAAAACAGTAGTAGCTCTAGTTAGCGACCCTGGAAAATACGACAAAGACTTATTTAAAGCGGACACCATGACCTATTACGGCCGCTGGAAATATAAATACGAAGAGGCAGCTCGACAAGGCGCTACTGGTGTATTATTAATCCATGAAACTGAAGCAGCAAGCTACGGTTGGGATGTGGTTCGCAACGGCTGGAGTGGCCCGCAATTAGACATGGTAACCTCCGACAAAGGAAGCTCATATGCTGGGTTTGAAGGCTGGGTAACTAACGACTTAGCAAAAAGCCTATTTGAGCTGGGTGATGTCGACTTTGAAGCCACAATAAAAGAAGCCAAAAAACCTGGATTCAAAGCGGTTCCATTAAATGTTAAAACATCCATTAAGCTACAAGGCAGCTTTAGAGAATCCACCTCGAATAATGTTTTAGGATTAATCGAAGGGGAGAGCCGCCCAGATGAATACGTCATCTACACGGCACACTGGGACCACCTTGGAATAGGTACCCCAATAGAGGGAGACTCTATTTTTAATGGAGCCATAGATAATGCTGCAGGGGTTTCCGCATTGTTTGAAATCGCTAAAGCCTTTAATGCTTCCACCAAAAAGCCGGAGCGCAGCGTATTATTCATTGCTCTGACCGCTGAGGAGGAAGGTCTGTTAGGGTCTTTATACTACACCAACAACCCTATCTATCCTTTGGAGAACACCGTTGCTAACATCAACATGGATGCTTTCAACCCCATCGGCGCAACAAAAGACGTGACGGTCATGGGTATTGGGCAAACGGAATTAGAAGACTACTTAGTACAATCTGCAGACAAGTTTGATAGAGAAGTCAGAGGAGATAAAAATATTTCTGCAGGACTATTTTATAGATCCGACCACTTCAACTTTGTTAAAAAGGGTGTACCTGGATTATTTATGGGATCTGGTTCGGATTACCTTCACTTAAAAGGCGATGAGCTTAAAGCGAAAAAAGAAGCTTTTGAAAACAGATACCATAATGTAACCGATGAGTTTGATGAGCACTGGAGCTTAGACGGTATTGTTTTAGACACGCAATTGTTCTTTGACTTAGGCTTCACACTAAGTAATGAAAGAACCTTCCCTGAGTTTAAAGAAGGATCTGAATTTTTTGAGCTAGGAAAACAACGATTAAACAAAAGAAAATAACAACAACTAATTAAAAAAGAAAAAATGCTGACAGGAATGAAACACTTACACTCGACGCTGGCTATTGTCCTACTTTTAGCCCTCGTGGTTTCCATAATTATTACATTAGGAAATTACTTCGGAAAGAAAGGATACAATAGAAAAATCGCCCTTATAGGCTTGATATCAGCGCATCTGCAATTGGTAATAGGCTTAGTGCTGTACTTTATTTCTCCCTATGGGCTTCAAAGTTTTAGCGGAGCAAATATGAAAGTTGCACAATCTCGTTTATTATTTTTAGAGCACCCGCTGACGATGATCATTGGAATTATCCTAATTACCATTGGTTATTCAAAAGCTAAGAAGGCAACTAGCGCTGTTACGGCAAACAAAACAGTTCTAATATGCTACCTAATTGCTCTTATTTTAATAGTGATCAGAATTCCATGGGAAACATGGTCGATATTTATATAACCACTTAGCTTAAAGGGCCGCTCGTTCGGCCCTTTATTTTTGAAGATTTTAAATCCTCCCAACAACACACGTTTAACAGCAATCTATAAGGAGAGCACCCCGCCCCCTATTCTTCAATTAAAAACAGCGGCTACCACAAAATACTGGACGCCCAAGATGAGCAAGATATCGAGAAAAGATAATTACCAATCTCAAGAATATTTCCCTCTAAAATATTCTAACAAAACGCTTTAACTTCTCATATATATTCACTATACTTACGCAGATCAATTTTAAATCAATGGAAGATAAAGTTAAATTTCAACTGGAATACATCATCAACTCGTCTCCTAGAATATTATTCCCATTTCTAGTCGAGCCGAATGGTCTATCTCAGTGGTTTGCTGACGATGTAAATTATCTTGAAAACACCTACCAATTTATATGGGATGATGAAGTGAAAAAAGCTAAAATATCTACTCAGAAAGAATTTAGCATGGTTAAGTTCGAATGGGTGGAAGACAAGCCGTATTATTTTGAGATGCAAATTATCCAAGATGAATTAACCAACGAAGTTGCTATAGCCATTACGGATTTCGCTAAACAAGAAGACCTAGAAAACAGAAAATTAATCTGGAACAACTCTATTGATTACCTACAAAGAGTTATCGGAGCTTAAAATAAAATAGTTAACTTTGTACCTAGCCCGAAAAGTACTTATTATCAATGATAAATAGTACAAAAAGGATTTGTTAGTTGAGAGGCATGAAAAAGGTACACATTCTTATTCTACAAGCATTTATTAGGCCGTTTATCGTCACTTTTGGAATCGTGATGTTCGTCTTATTGATGCTTTTTTTATTCAAGTACATCGACGACCTTATTGGCAAAGGCCTAGAGTGGCACGTTATACTGGAACTCATCGGCTATCAATGTGCACATCAACTCTCGATGGCCCTCCCCCTATCCATGTTATTATCCTCTATAATGACTTTTGGAAATCTGGGAGAGAGCTACGAGCTAGTAGCTATTAAGGCTGCTGGGATCTCCCTCAGAAAGGCGATGACACCACTATTTGTCTTAGTGGGACTTTTTGCAACGTCCTCTTTTTTATTTTCAGACAATGTCCTTCCCGTGGTGAACCTAAAAATGGGTTCCTTACTCTGGGATGTAAGGAATAAAAAAGCGGAGTTTTTCATTAAGCCAGGTGACTTCAACAATTCCATACCGGGATACGCTATTCGTGCAAAAGGAAAAAATAAAGAAGGGACCAAGTTTTACGACCTCATTATCTACGACCACAAATCATCTACGCCAGGCAACAATGTCGTACTAGCCAAAGAGGGTTACATGTACAATTCTGCGGACAACAATTACATGATTTTAAAGTTAGTTGATGGCGTGCGGTACGAGGAGAGTAACGTTAAAGGGGCCAGCAAATACGACCCTAGACGACAATTCATTCGTTTTCATTTCAAAGAAAGTGAACAAAAGTTTGATATGGAGACATTCCAAATGAAAAGAACTGATGAAAGCCTTTTTAAAGGGTTGCATCAGATGTTAAACTTAAAACAACTAGAACACCATACCGACTCCAACAACAGGGCTATAGACAGTCTAGAGCTGGCCAATATGGAAGATATACGATACAATTATTATTTTCTATCCAACTATTATACCGAAGGGGCGGATAGTTTAAAGCAATCTGAAGGTTTATCTTTTAAAGATGAGTTAGAGCAAATAGAAGATAAGAAGATGATAATTAGCAGTACGCTCACCCAAACCCAGCAAATAAAGGAACTCCTAGAGTCCAAAGCGCAAGAGTACCATACATTTGTAGATAAAGGAATCCGCTACGATGTAGAGTGGCATAGGAAGTTTACCCTCGCCGTCTCCTGCTTACTGCTCTTTGGAATTGGAGCACCCCTAGGTGCTATCATCCGAAAAGGTGGCCTTGGTGTACCAGTACTGGTGGCGATTATATTCTTCTTGATTTACCATATTATAGCGACGCTGGCCGAAAAGGCTGCTAAAGACGGTAGCTTAGAGCCATTTTTTGGCATGTGGATGTCCATTATCGTGCTAACTCCACTGGCTATATTTCTGACCTATAAATCGGCATCGGACTCGGCAATATTTGATATGGACCACTACAAAATGCAAGGAGAAAAGCTCCTGGAGAAAATAAGAAAGAAGTTCCCTTTTCTGGTTTCTAAAAGACAACCGAAAAAGCACTAAATCATATTTGACAAGAGCATTATAAGAATGAGCAAAAAGTAGTGTAACTTTGACAAAAACATAAACATACACATGAATATAAAACTTAACTCCATAGAAGAGGCTATTGAGGATATAAAGCAGGGAAAAGTAATCATCGTTGTGGATGATGAGGATAGGGAAAATGAGGGAGACTTTATTACAGCCGCCAGCAATGCAACACCTGAAGTGATTAACTTCATGGTCACTCATGGTAGAGGATTGGTTTGTGCTCCATTAACTCGAGAGCGATGCGATGAGCTGGAGCTACATCCAATGGTTAATTCGAACACAGCTGTTTATGAAACAAACTTTACAGTTTCTATAGACCTTATTGGCTATGGATGTACAACGGGTATTTCTGTTACCGATAGGTCAAAGACAATAAAAGCATTAATTAAACCCGAAACAACTCCTGAGGAGCTGGGGCGTCCTGGGCATATCTTCCCACTGATTGCAAAAGATGGTGGCGTATTAAGAAGAGCAGGGCATACCGAGGCCACTGTAGATTTAGCTCGATTAGCAGGTTTTGAACCTGCAGGAGTACTGGTTGAGATTTTAAAAGAAGATGGGGAAATGGCGCGACTTCCCGACCTAATAGAAGTGGCGAAGCGATTCGATCTTAAGATTATCAGTATAGAGGATCTTATTGAATATAGATTGAGACACGATTCTTTAATCGAGGAAGCAGTAAGTGTAAAAATGCCTACCGATTTCGGAGACTTCAAACTAAAAGCATTCATACAAAAAGATTCCGGCGAGCAACATCTAGCGCTCTACAAAGGCGAGTGGAAAGAGGATGAGCCTGTACTAGTTAGAGTACACAGCTCCTGCGTAACTGGCGATATCTTTGGATCTTGCCGCTGCGATTGCGGACCTCAATTGCATAAAGCTATGAAAATGATTGATGAGGAAGGCAAGGGAGTGATCGTGTATATGAATCAAGAAGGTAGAGGCATAGGACTCATCAATAAACTTCATGCCTACAAGCTTCAAGAGGAAGGTAGTGATACGGTAGATGCAAACTTAAAACTTGGTTTCAAAGCAGACTTAAGAGACTACGGAGTCGGTGCACAAATATTACGCAGCATGAGGGTTAGGAAAATGCGCCTGATGACCAATAACCCTACAAAGAGAGCTGGTTTAGTAGGCTATGGCTTGGAAGTTGTAGAAAACGTTCCTATAGAAATCAGCGCCAATCCGCACAACCTAAGCTACCTAAGAACTAAAAGAGATAAAATGGGTCACTCCATTATGCATGAAGATGTAGTAAAAGAAAATAAATAACTGTTAATTTTTTTGGATGGCATGGACTGACAAATCACTAATCCTTTTCGACTCGGAATGCTTAGTGTGCAATCGTGCCATCCAACTAATAACATCCTACGATAAAGACAAACGGTTTTTATTCGGCTCGCTGCACCACCCGGTTATTGAGCAGTTATTCCCTAAAGAAGGGTCACTAAAAAACACACTTATTTTACTAGAGAGCGGCGGGAATAAGCATATAAAAAGTAGTGCAGTATTTGAAATAGCCAAGCAGCTTACTTTTCCATTAAATATTTTGAGTGTGTTTCGCATTTTACCGCGGTTCATCACCGATAAACTGTATATTATTTTCGCTAAAAACAGACATAAAATATCACCGAATCAAACTTGTAGTCTAGCACCCAACGACCAGATTATAACCAATTCGTACGAGCTGGAGCGAATGATTAGGCAGTTATCGCATGGCAAATTTAACTCGTGAAATCCATCTGGAAGAGTTCTCCTAAATGCGTTTTAAGCTTCTCTTTAACCTCCTTGACATCCACTGTTTCGCCTAACTCTTTAGCCAAAGAGGTTACCTGCTTATCGGAAATACCACAAGGCACAATATTATCAAAATAGGACAGGTCGGCATTTACATTGAATGCGAAGCCGTGCATAGTTACCCACCTGCTAGCACGTACACCCATAGCACAAATTTTCCTTGCCCTTGCCGTATCTGGATCAAGCCACACGCCGGTGAACCCTTCGGACCTAGTCCCCTGGATACCATAATCACCAAGCGTTAATATGATTGCCTCTTCAAGCGTACGCAAGTACTTATGGATATCGGTGAAAAAATTATCTAAATCTAAAATAGGGTAACCAACAATCTGCCCTGGGCCGTGGTAAGTGATGTCCCCACCGCGATCAATCTTATAAAATTTAGCATGTTTTTGGGACAGCTCCATGTTATTTAAAAGAAGGTGCTCCGCATCCCCGCTCTTGCCAAGCGTATATACATGTTCGTGTTCCGTGAAAATCAAATAATTATTAGTTGGAACATCCACTCCATTTCTACTATTGTTCAATTTTGTGTTTACAACGGCCTGGAAAAGCTCCTGTTGCCTATCCCAAGCATCTTGATAATCGGTCACACCCCAATCAATAAACTGAACCTTTTTATTCATTATATCTCTTTTAAACTATTCGAATTCATCTAACACAAATATACACTATATTAAAGAAATCTTTTCCCTTTGAAAGCTTAAAGCTATTGCTTAGCCCCTACATTTTTATTAATTTGCAGAAAACACAAAGCCATGGTAAGAATATTAACTCAGCAATATTCCATCGCAAGTCATTACCTTGCAGAACTCCGAGATATTCAGGTTCAAAAAGATCGTTTACGGTTTAGAAGAAACCTGGAGAGAATGGGGGAAGTGATGGCTTATGAAATCAGCAAGATGCTTGATTATAAGCCCGTCGACATAGAAACGCCACTAGGTATTGCCTCTACCCAGCTCCTAGTAGAACAGCCCGTCATCTTAACAATCTTAAGAGCAGGTGTTCCCTTCCATCAAGGATTTCTAAATGTATTCGACGGTGCAGACAGTGGCTTTATAGCCTCCTATAGACACCATAAAAAAAGTGGTGCTTTTGAGATTGAGAAGCAATACAGTGTCCTGCCTGATTTAAATAACCGTTGTGTCATTATTGTAGATCCTATGCTAGCTACAGGATCTAGCTTAAAAACGAGCTGCGAGGACTTACTCTATGAGTTTAACATCAAAGAACTCCATTTTGCTTCAGTAATAGCGTCGGAAGAGGGAATTAACTTCACCAAAAGAAACTTCCCAAACGCAGAAATATGGGTCGGCGATGTGGACAATGAGTTAACAAGCAAATCATATATCGTACCAGGCCTTGGAGATGCAGGAGATTTAGCATACGGCGAAAAATTCAAAGGAAACAAATCGTGAGGGAAGACTTAATTAAGATTGCGGTGGTCGGACCTGAGTCCACCGGAAAATCTTCTGTAGCGACCTGGCTATCCGAGCAAATGAATACCGTTTGTATCCCTGAATATTCCAGGTACTATTGCCAAAATCTAAATCGACAATATACCTTAGAGGATGAAGTGAACATGTTCCACGGACAAATCGCTCTTGAGGAAGCTTTGATCCCTTTAGCGAAAAACAACACCATAATAACAGACACAACTATTCTCACAGTAAAGATATGGTGCGATAAATTATTTCAACATACCCCAGAGTTTATAGTACAAGAAATAAAAAACAGAACGTATGATTTTTATTTATTGATGGATATTGATCTGCCTTGGGAGGACGATCCGTTACGAGACTTCCCCCATGAAAGGGAGTATTTCCTAAACGTATGGAAAGAAGAGCTGAGCGCCCTTCAAGCAAATTATAAAATCGTATCGGGAATCGGAGAAGATAGGTATAAAAATGCTCTAAAAGCGTTGAAAGAGTGCTACTAGGCTTTTCCCAGTAGCACTCTATTATAACTTAATACCTATAATAATCAGGCTTAAACGGCCCTTCCACTGGAACACCTATATACTCAGCTTGGTCTGGAGTCAGAACATCCAACTCAACACCTAGCTTCGCTAAATGCAGAAAAGCAACCTTTTCATCCAAATGCTTAGGTAAGGTGTAAACTTGATTGGTGTATTTATCCGAGTTATTCCAAAGCTCAATTTGAGCAAGCGTTTGGTTGGTGAAGGAGTTAGACATAACAAAGGATGGGTGTCCCGTTGCACAGCCTAAATTCACTAATCTACCTTCGGCTAAAAGAATGATATCCTTTCCATTTAAAGTATATTTATCTACCTGAGGTTTGATCTCTACTTTGCTATCTCCGTAGTTATTATTCAGCCAAGCAACATCGATCTCGTTATCAAAGTGGCCAATGTTGCAAACTACAGCTTTATCTTTCATCGATAAAAAGTGGTCCCCTTGGACAATATCTTTATTTCCTGTTGCAGTTACAATAATATCGGCTTCCTTCACAGCATCAGCAAACTTCTTCACTTCAAAACCTTCCATTGCCGCTTGTAAAGCACAAATCGGGTCTATTTCACTCACAATAACACGAACTCCAGAAGAACGAAGCGACTCTGCTGAACCCTTACCTACGTCTCCATATCCTGCTACCACTGCTACCTTACCCGCTAGCATCAAGTCTGTCGCTCTGCGTATAGCATCTACTAAAGACTCTCTACATCCATACTTGTTATCAAATTTACTTTTGGTAACCGAGTCGTTTACATTGATCGCTGGAATAGGTAGCGTTCCTTTTTTCACTCTATCGTATAAACGAAGCACTCCAGTTGTAGTTTCTTCGGATAAACCGCGAATACCAGCTACAAGCTCAGGGTAATCATCTAGCACCATATTGGTTAAATCACCGCCATCGTCTAAGATCATATTTAAAGGTTTCCTATCCTCACCGAAGAATAATGTTTGCTCGATACACCAAACAAACTCCTCTTCGGTCATTCCCTTCCAAGCATAAACAGGGATTCCTTTTGCAGCAATTGCAGCAGCAGCGTGATCTTGAGTTGAAAAAATATTACAAGACGACCAAGTAACATCCGCACCTAGCTCTACCAAGGTTTCAATTAAAACAGCCGTTTGAATTGTCATATGCAAACAACCAGCTATTCTAGTTCCTTTCAGAGGCTTACTCTCTCCATACTCCTCTCTCAAACTCATTAATCCTGGCATTTCTGCTTCTGCCAATTCTATTTCTTTCCGCCCCCATTCTGCAAGACTAATGTCTTTAACTTTATAAGGGACATAAGATTTTTCTACCAACGACATAACGATAATTTAAATGTTGACTATTAAACAACTGCAAAATTACTCCATACTTGTTTCAATTCAAAATCAAAGAGCCTTAACTAGGGGAAATTCTGACATAGAACTGAGACTCATGGCTTGAAGATATTTAGGCAAAATAGTATCTTTGTTATAATTCGGAGTTCGAAGAGACTCCAGAAAGAAAAAATATTAATAAAACACGAAAATTCATTAGTATGTATCCAGAATACTTAGTAGCTCCAATGCGTCAAGAGTTAGTAGACGCAGGATTTGAAGAGTTAAAAACACCAGAAGCAGTAGAGTCAGCTATTCCTCAAGAAGGAACAGCCTTACTAGTAGTAAATTCTGTTTGCGGATGTGCAGCTGCAAATGCAAGACCTGCAGCAAAATCTGCTGTAAACCATTCTAAAAAACCAGGTAAACTGCTTACAGTTTTCGCAGGAATGGAAAAGGATGCTGTAGAGAAAGCAAGAGAGTATCTCTTACCGTACCCTCCTTCTTCACCTGCTATTGCGCTTTTCAAAGATGGAAAAGTTGTGCATATGATTGAAAGACATATGATCGAGGGTAGACCAGCGCAGCTTATAGCAGACAACTTAGTTGCTGCATTTGATCAGTACTGTTAAATTACAACACCATATATTCAGCCTATGCTTAAGCAAACTACTTTCGCATAGGCTTTTTCATTTC
>DXEZ01000214.1 GCA_019114715.1 Candidatus Sphingobacterium stercoripullorum
CCCAATGACCCTGCACTTGTAAAGCAAAGGAATATAGTGCACTTTGCATTTTCTATAGTGATGCTTCTGGTCATTTTAGTCTTTCATTTAATCAATGACGAATCGGTAGTGAGCGCGATATTTAAAGTGGCAGGATATACTTACGGACCGTTACTAGGGTTGTTTTCCTTTGGGATATTAACAAATTATATCGTTAACGATAAGGTCGTCCCTTATATATGTGTGTTATCACCAATCCTGATTTGGCTCATCGCTAGTTATGCGTTGCCTTACACGGCTTATGCGGTTGGCTTTGAGCTGATTGTATATAACGGGCTAATAACCTTTTTATTATTGTGGGCTACTGCAAAAGGGAGACGCCCAAAAAAATCTTTACAGCAAGTGCAAAGTTAAAATCCAGTAACTAGCAATTCGCTTAAAAGATTTGACAGCAGTTGAAGTCCACAGTACCTTATTGCTACTAAGAGTTTTGATTTTAACTTATGCGGATAATACTTATAAAATACTTAGTTTTGTTAACCTTTATATGGGCTTTTAGTCTTAATATAAAGGGAATACTTAAGGTTGACAAAATAGAGCTATATGTATCATCTGATTCGTGAAACAATTGAAGATATTAGGAGGAAAATTGGAGGTTTTCAGCCTGATTATGGAATAATATTAGGTACTGGACTGGGTAACTTGGTGAGTGAGATTGATATTGAACATGAAATCATGTATTCCAATATTCCAAACTTCCCAATTTCCACAGTTGAGTTCCATACAGGGAAATTAATATTTGGTAGGCTGAGTGGTAAGAATATCGTTGCCATGCAAGGTAGATTACATTATTACGAGGGCTACTCCATGAAAGAAATTACATTTCCCTTGCGCGTTATGAAAGCTTTAGGTATAACATCTTTGTTTATTTCTAATGCATCTGGAGCTTTAAACCCAGCCATTCAAAAGGGTGACTTGGCCATTATTGAAGACCATATCGATTTATTGCCTGAGAACCCATTAAGGGGGCTTAATGACTCTGAACTTGGTCCACGATTTCCAGACATGAGTCAGCCTTACAATAAAAACTTGATATCAAGTGCTGAGGCGATAGCAAAAAAACTCAATATAACAACCCATAGAGCTACTTACGTGGCTACCCAAGGGCCAAATTTAGAAACCCGTGCGGAGTATAAATACATGAGAATAATTGGTGGCGATGTGGTAGGGATGAGTACTGTTCCCGAGGTTATTGTTGCCAATCATATGAGCTTATCGGTCTTTGCAATCTCTGTAGTTACCGATGAGGGATTCCATGAGGATTTACAACCTGTGTCTTTGCAGGAAATAGTGGCAGTTGCAAATAAATCCGAGCCAAAAATGACTGCAATTTTAAAAGAGTTAATTTCCATACATTGATTGTAAAAGAATTCATTTATTTTTGGGCAGAGTTGTTGTAATCCACCATTTGGTATGAAGGGAATAAAAGGTCTTTTATTAGTTTTTGCGCTCCTGTTGAGCTTTACCTCGATAAGTTACGCTCAAGAGGAAGAGTTTAGTAATGCTTTAGACTCTGCCAGAGCTGCCGAAGATAATAAAAAGGACTCAGTTATATTTACTGCAAGGTACGTCCGTTATACAAACCTACAGACCCTAAAAAAAGGGCTGAAGACCTATCAGATTGATACCACTCATACCAACTTTCATCATTATAACCCACAGTTAAAGCCCGATAACCCGAGTATTAACTTAGGTTCTTATGGATTGGCCACTCGTGATCTTCTTTTTAATCCGAATAAATCCATAGGGTTTCAGTCAGGTTACCACGCTTTATCAAGGTACCTACTTTCGAGCGATTCCGTGCGGTACTATAGGGCACGTGCACGATACTCGGAACTGTATGCTGTTGGATTCTTCTTTGAGGATCAAGTTTTCAGAGCTACACTGGCACAAAATGTGAACCCTCATTGGAATATTGGTGCAGAATATTATGCGACCAATACCGATGGGTATTATTCCAATCAAGAATATAGCGATCGAAAGGCCCGTGTTTTTTCTTGGTACGAATCTCCGAGTCATAGGTATAATATGCTATTCAACCTAACGGTGAATAATCTAGATGCCACAGAGAACGGCTCTATTGTCAATGACACTATATTTAGAGACCCCGATAAACCGGCACCTTATGCAGTTATGACGAAACTTAGGCAAAAGGGAGCGAATAGGCCTTTTACCAAATGGAAAGATAATAGCGCATTTCTCCGGCAGTCTTATTACATAGGGCGTATAGATACGGTCAATAAAGGGCAGCCAGAAATGGAGATCCATCCAACCAATGTGATTGCACATAATTCAAGTATCCGGCATCAAGAGTATGTGTTTTTTAAAAATGAGGAGGATATCTACGGGGCCTTCCCTTACGGAGATGCGGTCTTGGTAGACGATACCACCTCTGTACTTACGGTATCGAATGATTTTAACTACGGGTTTTTCTTACGTAGTAAGGCTCTAGGGAATAACCAGGCTCGCTTGGACTTAGGCTTTAAGAACGATTTGATATGGTATAGAGATAGTGTGGGGCAGAAGTTTTATCAAAACAATACTGTACACGGCGAGCTGGGTTACCAGTTTAGCGATAAAGTAGACTTCTCAGCAAAAGCTGAACAGATTATTCTAGGTCATAATTTTGGCGACTTTCTATACGAAGGGGTAGCGGAGGTAGATTTAAGTCGAAATATAGGGATGGTCCGTTTGGGAGCTTATTCATTGAATAAATCTCCAGAGCGTGTTTTTGAGCGAATGAATAGGGCATACCATAGCTGGGATAAAAACTTTTCGAACACCACCATTCAAAACTTGTCTTTTCAATACCTCAACCAAAAGCTTGGCTTTGATGGAAAGCTGGAGTACTTTTTAATGAACAATTATCTGTACTTTAAAGAAGTAGATAACCCCAACTTTGACCCCCAGCTAGATAGGAGTATTGAGCCTGCACAATCGGGGACGTTAAATCTTTTGAAGTTAAGCCTCAAACAGAATTTCAAGTTAGCTAATTTTCATTTAGACAACTTAGTAGTATTACAAAAGTCCGATGCTATGAATGTATTGGCTACTCCAGAAATTTATACCTGGCATAGTTTCTATTACGGGAATATGCTTTATAACGTTATGGATTTTCGTATTGGAATGGACGTTCGCTTTAACACACCATTTAAAACTCCATCTTATGCTATCAATGCGGGACAATTTTATAATGATAATGCTGGCATAGAATTTTCAACCTACCCCATAGTTGACTTTTGGTTAACAGCCAATATTCGTCGGGTAAATATTTTTATCAGCTATAACTTTGCTAATCAGCATGTTTATCCGCAAGGCTACTATAGCGTTCGTAGATATCCTATGCAAAGTGCTAACGCTCGTTTTGGGGTTTCTTGGAAGTTTTACGATTAAAATTAAAATAAACTTTGAAAAAGTTTTGCAAATTAAAATTAATCCCTATATTTGCACACATCAAACGCAGACGGCGGGAGATCAAAACTTGAAAACAGTATAAAAAAGGAGAATTAGCTCAGTTGGTTCAGAGCACCTGCCTTACAAGCAGGGGGTCACTGGTTCGAATCCAGTATTCTCCACAACAATCAAAGGGTCGCTTTTACATGTAGAAGCGACCCTTTGAGTTTTCTACGCCTCGATGCAGAAAGGATTTATGATGAGCGCTGTTGGCCTAAAAATAAACTAGCCTTTAGCAGATGCATCTAGAAGTCTATTGTCTATGAGGGCAGCGAAAGTTTTTAACCGAATAAACAAATACACTTCTTGTTACCTAGGGGTGTTAAATACAA
>DXEZ01000215.1 GCA_019114715.1 Candidatus Sphingobacterium stercoripullorum
ATGAAATTTTAAGGGAATTTGAGTCCCAGGAATATAAATACGGCTTTACGACAGATATCGAAATGGAAATTGCGGCCAAAGGCCTCAATGAAGACACTGTTCGTTTTATTTCAGCCAAAAAAAATGAGCCGGAATGGTTATTAGAATGGAGATTAAAGGCGTTAGATCGCTTTTTGAAAATGGAAATGCCAACTTGGCCGAATTTCGACAAGCCAGAAGTTGACTTCCAATCCATATCTTACTACGCAGCTCCTAAGCCAAAAAAACAATTAGAAAGCTTAGACGAAGTAGATCCTGAATTGCTAGATACTTTCAAAAAACTTGGAATTCCATTAGATGAACAAAAAGTTTTAGCAGGTGTTGTTGCAGTAGATGCGGTGTTTGACTCCGTATCTGTAAAGACTACTTTCCAAGACAAGCTAAAAGAAGCAGGAGTTATTTTCTGCTCCTTCGGAGAAGCGGTTCAAAACCATCCAGAGCTTGTGAAAAAATACTTAGGCTCGGTGGTTCCTCAAACAGACAACATTTACGCAGCATTAAACTCAGCTGTATTCTCAGACGGTTCATTTGTTTACATTCCCAAAGGCGTTCACTGCCCGATGGAGCTATCAACATACTTCCGAATCAACGCTGAAAATACAGGGCAGTTCGAGAGAACATTAATTATTGCTGATGAAGATTCGTATGTATCTTACTTAGAAGGTTGTACAGCTCCAATGCGTGATGAAAACCAATTACACGCAGCTGTTGTAGAATTGGTCGCGCATAAAGATGCCGAAATTAAATATTCAACCGTACAAAACTGGTACCCAGGAGACAAAGACGGAGTGGGCGGTATTTACAACTTTGTAACAAAAAGAGGCTTATGCGAAGGTACGGGAAGTAAAATTTCTTGGACTCAGGTTGAGACCGGATCTGCAATTACTTGGAAATATCCTTCAGTAATACTCAAAGGAGACAACTCCGTAGGAGAGTTTTATTCTGTTGCTTTAACGCGTAACAAGCAATTAGCAGACACAGGAACTAAAATGATCCATTTAGGTAAAAATACTAAATCGAAAATTATTTCTAAGGGTATCTCAGCAGGAGAAAGCCATAACAGTTACCGTGGGTTAGTACGAATCGGTCCAAAAGCTGAAGACGCAAGAAACTTTACCCAGTGTGACTCGATGCTTATTGGTGACACATGTGGTGCGCACACTTTCCCATATATTGAGAGTAGAAATAACACATCCATTTTGGAGCACGAAGCAACAACTTCAAAAATAGGGGAAGACCAGCTCTTTTACCTTAACCAAAGAGGAATCGATACCGAGAAAGCAATTGGGCTCATTGTAAATGGGTATGCCAAAGAGGTCATCAACCAGTTACCAATGGAATTCGCTGTGGAAGCTCAAAAGCTATTAGCGATATCACTAGAAGGTAGTGTTGGTTAATCAAGAAATTAATAATTTTGTAAATATCAGTTTTTAAGAAAACGAAACGTTTTTAATATATTATGTTAAGCATTAAGAATCTACACGCCTCAATCGAAGGCAAAGACATACTAAAAGGACTAAATTTAGAAATTAAGCCCGGAGAAGTACACGCTATTATGGGACCTAACGGTTCTGGGAAAAGTACGTTAGGAAATGTACTAGCAGGAAGAGATATATACGAGGTTACAGAGGGCGATATTCTACTAGATGGAGAAAGTATTCTGGAACACTCTCCTGAGGACAGGGCTAGAGAAGGCATATTTTTAGCATTTCAATACCCAGTAGAAATCCCTGGGGTTTCTAACATCAACTTTCTAAAAACTGCGATCAATGACATCAGAGAGTCTAAAGGACAACCAGCATTAGAAGCTCGTGAGTTTTTAAAGATGGTAAAAGAAAAACAAGAGTTGGTTGAGTTTTCAGCGAAACTAGCTAATCGGTCATTAAACGAAGGCTTCTCTGGTGGTGAGAAAAAACGTAACGAAATCTTTCAATTAGCAATGCTTGACCCGAGGGTTTCAATTTTAGATGAAACGGATTCTGGTCTTGACATTGACGCACTGCGTATTGTTGCCAACGGCGTAAATAAGTTACGCAATGAAAACAATGCATTTGTAGTTATTACACACTACCAACGCTTATTAAACTACATCGTACCTGACTTTGTACACGTACTAAGTGGAGGAAAGATTGTAAAAACCGGAACCAAAGATTTAGCTTTAGAGCTAGAGGAAAAAGGTTACGACTGGATTAAGGATCTTGAAGGATCTGCCCAATAAGAACTTTTAAAAGATTGTATACTATGATTAATAATACTGTCACAGATACATTCTATGATCAACTAAGCGCCGCATTTCAAAGCCAAGAGCTCCTTGCTTTGGATGCACATACAGCGCAGTTGAAAAAGAATGCTTTTGAAGACTTCGAAAAGAAAGGTTTTCCAACCGTTAAAAACGAAGATTGGAAATACACCAATATACACAAACTGGTTCATAAAGATTATGCTTTAGAGTCAGGAGCAGCGTTAGCAGAAATTAACGTTGAAAACTATAAAATACCCAACTTAGACTGTTTCCTAGTTGTCTTTGTAAATGGCGAATTCCAAAAAAGCTTAAGCCAGTTAGAAGGATTAAGTGGCTTGGAGCTAACACAAATTGCTGAGGCTGAAAACTCTCCTATATTTAAAGAACATTTCAATAAAGTAATAGGAAAAGATGCTAGTAGCTTAGTGGATTTAAACACGGCACTTTATCGTCAGGGTATATTCATTCACGCACCAAAGAATGCAGAGTTAGCTAAACCCATCCATATTTTACATGTAAATACAGGGAATAAAAATAGCTTTTCTCAAAACCGTAATCTTTTCGTGTTTGAGCAACACTCAAACGTTGAAATTATTGAAACTTTTGTAGGTGAGAAAGAATCGTCGGCTAGCCTTTTCAACAACTCCGTTAGCGAAATAGTTGTAAAAGAAGGTGCTAACATTCAACACTACTACATTCAGCACGCAACAAAAGGAAGCAATTACGTTTCACATACAGAGATCTATCAAGAGAAAAACTCCCTGTATAATAACTTCAACTTTAATTTTCCTGGTGCAGACTTTGTAAGAAGGGATATTAACGTAAGATTAGATGATGAGAATGTTGAAAGCCACCTTTACGGTATCAATCTAACCTCAGAGGGCCAATTTGTGGACAACCACACAATTGTGGACCACATGAAGCCTCATTCAGAGTCGTATGAATGGTACAAAAACATTACTCAAGACGAATCTACAGTAGTGTTTAACGGTAAGATATTTGTTCGAGAAGATGCACAAAAAACAAATGCATTTCAACAGAACAACAACTTAATGATAGGAGATAAAACTGCTATCTATACAAAACCACAATTAGAGATTTTTGCGGACGACGTAAAGTGTTCCCACGGTTGTACCATGGGGCAGTTTGACCAAGAAGCTCTATTCTACCTTCGTTCACGAGGAATATCTGAGGAAAAAGGAAGAACATTATTAATTCATGCATTTGCTTTTGATGTTACCTCAAAAGTAGAGAACGAACAAATAAGAGCGTACGCCGAAAACTTATTAGAGGAAGGCTTACAAATCTAATAATAACATTAAAAACACAACTAAAGTAAGTAATTAGTGTTTCCAAAGTCTTCTGAATTTCAGAAGACTTTTTTCATTATACGACAGGAGGCCACCTACCTCCTTACCAAAGGCTTTAAAAGGTATTCCAACCCATTTACTTTGATTTCCAATAGCAAAGCTAAACGTTGTCCCAGCTTCCCTGGAGGGAAGCCCTTTCTTTGATACCAGACAAGATAAGCCTCCGGGAGATAAAGAAGTTTTATTCCTTTATACTTTCCATAAGGCATGGTCATATTTGCCAATTCAATCAATTCTTTGCTACTGTTTTGTTGATCCATTTACCTTTTCCTAAATCGTATTAATTATTCGTACCCGCATGAAGCATTTGCATTGTATTAAACTCATCCTCTTAAACGCAGTAGAATGAAACGAATAGCGATATACACATGGGCAAAGATATTAGGGAAAAAGCCGTAATGCTTCTTTAATATCTGATAGCGCTCTTTTAAGCTTTCCCAATTCCTTTGATCGGACACCCCACCAACTAAATATTTAGCCACATACTGCCCGCAATATTTGGATGTGGAGGCTTTCTTGGCTGCCGTAATCACCCAGTCTATATCAGAACTGAGCTTATAAGACAAATCGTAATCGCTAACGATACTTCTTTTGATATAGATCGCTTGGTGACAAATACTCATCCCAAATCTAAAAGATTTCCAGGTAAATATTTTAGGTGCTTTAAGTTTCCTATCACCAATCACTTTGCGGTTCTCATCAATCAACTTGGTTTCTCCGAATATGATATCTGAGTTATTTCCATTATTTAAAACCGTTTCAACCGTATACCGATCGTAAAACTCATCCCCAGCATTCATAAAAATCACGTAGTCCCCAGTAGCCTTACGTAGCCCTTTATTCATGGCATCATAAATGCCAGCATCTTTCTCCGAAACTAGCACATCTACAATAGCCCTGTACTCTTTAATAACTTCCAATGTCCCATCCGTTGAACCACCGTCCACAATAATATATTCAATACCATCGTAGCTCTGTTCCTTAACGGAAGATAAAGTATACCCAATATTGTCTTTCTCGTTAAAGGCAATCGTAATTACAGAGACAATACTTTTATTCATATCAAGTAGCCGAGTTTATTTTCACAAATATCGAGTAAATATAGCTTTATTCCACATGACCTCCCCTTCTTATTGAGAATAATTTATGCTGATCTCTAGCAGGATAATATTAAATCGAGCAGTCCTAACCTTTACCCTTCTATAGCACATAGAGCACTTAAATAGATACCTAGGGCTAAAAACATTAAAATCTTCCATACTTACAACTGCATATGCAAAAATGAAAAAAATAGATCGCAACATAAGCTTTACTCGTCTAAAGCAGCTAGAAATAGCTAAGCTTATGGATTTTTAGTAAATTTGGCATTAAATAAAGAAACTAAACATGAGAAAACTTTTACTACCTTTTATTTTTTTTCTTCTAATAAGCTTTTCATCAAAGGCACAAAATTCTGACTATTGGCAGCAACATGTAGACTACGATATGGAAATCCATATGCAGGAACAGTCGTATCGCTATAACGGCGAAATGGAGATTACCTATCACAACAATTCACCAGAAAATTTAGATAAAATTTATTTTCATCTTTATTTCAATGCCTTTCAACCTGGTTCTATGATGGACCATAGACTAGCTACCATATCAGATCCAGATACCAGAATGATGGAGAACCTGGGAACTGAAGAGAATCCAAAATTAAAAAGCAGAATTGCTTTATTGAAAGAAAATGAAATTGGCTACCAGAAGATTAAAACATTAACTTTTAACGGAGAGCCAGTAAAATATAGAGTTTCGGGGACTATTTTAGAAGTTGAACTTCCCAGTGTTTTAAAAGCAAAAGAAAAAGGGACCATAAAAATGGATTGGGAAGCCCAAATTCCAGAACAAATCAGAAGAAGTGGTCGTAATTCGAAAGACGGTATAGAATTTTCAATGACACAGTGGTATCCAAAAATTGCCCATTTCGACACACAAGGATGGCATTTAGATGAATATGTAGCTAGAGAATTTGTTGCGCCGTTTGGTAACTATGACATCAAAATCCACATAGCCCCTAGGTATATAGTAGGCGCATCAGGCGTCCTTCAAAATCCTTTAGAGGTGAATGGATACTCAGCAGAGGCAAAACCTAGATTGGAGCGCGGTAAGTCCGTTTGGCATTTTAAAGCAGAGAACATCCTGGATTTCGCTTGGGCAGCAGACGATAACTTTATTGTAGATTCTACAAAAACAAAAAACAACACCACAATATATGCTGTCTATCAGAATAGAGATCCTGGCTTCAATGGGAACTGGGAAAAGGCATTAAATTACGCTAAAGAATTTTTTGAATATAGCGATGAGCATTTTGGAGCCTACCCATGGCCTACATACAGCATCATCCAAGGTGGCGATGGCGGTATGGAGTACGGTACGGCAACCCTAGTAACGGGTGGTCGTTCTTTAGAAAGCCTAGTAAACGTTATATTCCATGAGGTAGCCCACTCGTGGTATCAACAAATGTTCGGTATTAATGAAACCTACGAAGAGTGGTTTGATGAAGGGTTTACCAGTTACATGGAAACTCTAGGAATGCAAGTTGTTTTTGAGAAAAAAGATCAGCTCCCCAGTAATCCTTCCCAAGAGGCGTACGATTCTTATTTCAAGCTGGTTAAGTCAAATATGGAAGAGCCAGCAAGCTTATTAGCTGATTATTACGATACGAACTACGCTTATTCAAATCAAGCATACCGCAAAGGCCAAGTACTCGCCGTACAACTCGGTTATATCATTGGAGATGAAAACCTAAGAAAAACATTTTTAGAGTTTTATAACAAATGGAAGTTCAAACACCCCAACGCCAACGATTTTAAAAGAGTAGCAGAAAAAATATCAGGAATAAATTTAAAATGGTATTTCAACCTGATGATCAACACTACCAGGTATATTGATTACGGCATTGAAAAAATAAACGGCAATGATTTTTTAATCAAAAACAATTCAAACTTTGCAATGCCTATAGACCTACTTGTAGAATACACCGATGGTGAAAAAGAGCTTTTTTATATCCCATTAAGAGAAATGCGAGGACAGAAGCCAGAAGAGAATCTCATAGAATACAAAGGCGTAAAAAGAACCCTTTTAGAAGATTGGTTTTGGACTAAACCCACTTACTCTATAAGTTTTCAAAAGCCTGTTAAAAAAATCACCATAGACCCCACTAAACGTCTAGCGGATATCAATTCTGAGGACAACCAGTGGGTTCAATAACCACCACTGCTGTAGCTATAAGCGCATTTTAAAAGCTACAGCAGTACCCTTACCCGTCAATATCAGCCTTAGAAAAAACGAGAATATCCACTCGTTTTTGCTAGCAAAAACTACGTAAGAGTTATTAAAAAAACCTTCTAAACCTCAACTCTAGATCTCTGTAACAAACCTCTAAAACAGCTGATTAACAAGAGAACAAAGGTTAATGAAAATGTAATTTAACCTCTTTTTACGAGCCCTTTTTGTTTTTTTCTTAAAAAAACAGTATATTCCCTTGGAAGTGCGCTAAATTCAAGCGTTCAAACTACTTAAAAAAAGACATGTTTTTTACCGCGATTTCGAAAAGAATAAAAAGCTAAAACAGCTGAAAAAATACATATAAAAAAGATAAGTATAATGGAGGCGTAAAGAACGTTTACGCTTAGTAATAATAATATTAACACCTATTTTTAATTACATAATAAAAAGCATATGATAAACAAAGAAATGAAGTACAAAGCTTATCAGGTTCACAATTTTAGAACTATTCCACAAATTGAGGCCTTAAGTGAAGAAGAGAAAATGAACATTGAGGTAGTTGGAAATGTACTTCCTTTTAAAGTGAACAACTATGTAATCGACGAACTAATAGATTGGTCAAATTATCTTAACGATCCGATATTCAGACTTACATTTCCGCAAAAAGAGATGCTAGCCGAAGAGGATTTTAACACCATGAAAGAGGCACTAGATAAAAAGGTTGATAGAGACACACTTAAAAAAACTGCAGACACAATTCGTTTAAAACTAAACCCACACCCAGCGGGTCAGTTGGAGATGAATGTGCCTGAATACAAAGGAGAGCGGTTACCTGGAATACAACATAAATATCGACAAACCGTGCTATTCTTTCCAAGTTCTGGCCAAACTTGCCACAGCTACTGTACCTTTTGTTTTCGCTGGGCTCAATTTGTAGGGATGGATGGCTTAAAGTTTGCCATGCGGGAAACCGAGCAACTGGTAGGCTATTTAGAAGAGCATCAAGAAGCAACCGATATTTTATTTACCGGTGGAGATCCCATGATTATGAGCTTTAAAGTATTTAGCCAATATATAGAACCATTTTTAGACAAGGATAACAAAACCAATATCCAAACCATTAGACTTGGAACAAAGGCTTTGGGTTTCTGGCCCTATAAATTCTTAACCGATAGAGACGCTCAAGACTTCTTAGATTTATTTAAAAGAATTGTCGATAGCGGCATAAACTTGTCGATTATGGCACACTTCAACCACATCAATGAGCTGAAAACACCTGCAGTTAAAGAAGCTGTAAGGTTAATCCGTGAAACGGGTGCACAAATACGAACCCAGTCACCACTGATTAGACACATTAATGACGACGCTGATATGTGGGCGAAAATGTGGCGTAAACAAGTAAATATGGGAATGATTCCTTATTACATGTTTGTAGAAAGAGACACTGGGGCAAGACATTACTTCGAATTGCCACTTGCTGAAACCTGGGAGATATTCCAGAAAGCTTACCAACAGGTAAGTGGTGTATGCCGTACTGTTAGGGGGCCTAGCATGTCATGTACACCTGGTAAAGTACAAATTGTAGGTACTCAGGAGGTTCCAATTAATGGAAAAATGGAAAAGGTGTTTGTTCTTCAAATGATCCAAGGAAGAAATCCAGATTGGGTTAATAGGCCTTTCTTCGCTAAGTACGATGAAAAAGCAAGATGGATGGATGATCTGAAACCTGCTTTTGGTGACGAATTTTTCTTTGATAAGGAGTTAACAGAAATGATTGACGACTCACAATTACAAAGTGCATAAGAATAATTAGCTAATATATTTATTTAAGCTGCTTTTAAAGCAGCTTTTTTTATGCCCTTAAATTTAACAAATGATCATTTATAAATCAAATCAATCGTTAATCCATTAAAAAAAATAGCTAAAATTAACATTATGAAATAAAAACGTTAAATTTAATGCGAATATTAAATGCCCAATTATGTCAAAAATAGAAACAAAGCTAATTCATAGCGGACGCGAATACAACGAGACAAAAGCAGTGATCACTCCGATTTATCAAACTTCTACTTACTTAGCAGACCCCAACCCGGAAGAATATATAAAATCAGCAAGTACAGCCAATTACCCATATTTTTATCATAGACATGGGAACCCTTCCAACAGCCAAGTATCGGCAACTTTAGCTGCACTAGAGCAAACGGAGGATGCAATGGTATTAGCAACCGGGATGGCGGCTATCTCTACAGCTGTTATAGCAGCTGTAAAATCTGGCGACCATATAGTCGCACAAACCAGCCACTACTCAGGGACATCCTTACTATTTGAAAGTCTACTGCCCAAATACGGTGTAGAAATTACGCGTGTAGAGCAACATAAAACGCAGGAGATCATAGATGCCATAAGGCCCGATACTAGCCTAATCTATTTGGAGACACCATCAAACCCTAATTTAGCAATTACCGACTTACAAAGGGTAGCACAGGTTGCTAAAGAAAAGAAGATAACAACCATGGTGGACAATACATTTGCATCCCCTATCAATCAAAAACCTAAATGCTTAGGCATTGATATTATTTTACACAGCGCAAGCAAGTACCTCGGAGGTCATAGTGACCTTACTGCGGGTGTCATTTGCGGACCTGAATCGTTCATTAACAAGGCTTGGAAAACTCGATTAATCTTGGGAGGTAATTTAGCACCTATGGACAGCTTTTTACTTGCTCGAGGATTAAAAACGTTGAAGCTAAGAATGGAGCAAATTAATGCAACGACTCTTTCAATAGCCAAGTTCCTTGAAAATCAAGAGCAAATTGAAGACACGCTATACCCCGGTCTTCCATCTCACCCCCAGCATGAGCTAGCGAGCCAGCAAATGACAGGTTTTGGAGGCGTGGTGAGCATAATCTTAAAATCAAAAACATCGAAAGATGCACTAATAAAAGCACAGCAATTCTTAAGTTCACTGAAAATATTCACTAATGCTGCTAGCATAGGTGGAGTGGAGTCATTAGTGGTGCACCCGGCTAGCATGTTCGGAAGCCACCAGGAAAATGCCACCAGCAGTGTACCAGCAGGTCTAGTACGACTATCAATTGGCTTGGAACACCCAGATGATTTAATGGAAGATTTAAAAAATGCCCTAGAGACTATAAAGTAAGGCTTAAGGAAAACTTAAACTGCCTGCAGTTCAAAAATTGTAATTTCAGGCAGTATTCCTACCCGCCCCGGGTATCCCAAAAAGCCGTACCCAACATTCACATACAAGGATTTATCATTCTCCGTATATAAACCAGCCCACTCCTTATAAATATATTGTGCCGGGCTCCACTGAAAGCTCTTGGCTCGAACACCAAATTGCATCCCATGGGTGTGACCGGCAAACATGACATCTATATCAGTATCCAACACCTGGGCTTTCCAATGCGAAGGATCGTGCGACAACAACAGTTTCACAGGGTATTCATCATTCACACCAGATAAGGCTTTCTGTAAATCTCCTTTTTTAGGAAACCTCCCTAAGCCCCAATTCTCAACACCTACTAATGCAATCTTATCGTTACCCACCTGAATACTCCGGTGCTCGTCCCTTAATAAGTCCCAGCCCATCACTTTTTGAGTATCGACCAGCTTTTGAAGGTTGCGCCGCTTTTCAGGTGAATCAGCAGCACCAAAGTAATAATCTCCGTAGTCGTGGTTACCCAAAATAGAATACACCCCAAAATCTGCTTTCAGCTTTGAGAAAATATCCTGATATTCACGCATTTCCTCTGCCTTGTTATTCACTAAGTCCCCCGTAAAGAATATAGTATCGGCTTTTTCCTTCAAAAGCATTTCTACTCCCCCTAAAACTGCTTTCTTATTGTAGAAGGAACCCGAGTGCACATCCGATATTTGAGCTATTCGGAAACCATGGAATGCTTTGGGGAGATTCTTCAAATGAAGGGCAACTCTTTTGATTCTGTAATCGTGAGCGCCAGAGATTACGCCCCATGAAAGTGGAAGTGCGGGAAGTGAGCCAATTAAAATACCAGATTTCATCAAAAAGTCTGATCTACTGATACCTTTGGTCTCTTTCACAGATAGCTCAGGTGCAAGCTCCATTTTTTCCCCAGCCGGTGCTTCAACAGGTTCTTTGGGCTTATTGTTAGATCTGTTAAATAAGCGAGCAATCCAAACACCCCCTCTTCTAAAGTCATCTATTAAAATAATAGCGAAAAATAAAAACTTACAAACAGCTGTAATAAAGAATGCGACTAGAATTACCGAGCGAATACTTAAAGGAAGCTCAAATTTAAAAGAAGCCCATACACTAGTGAGCAAAACAACAGAATAGGTCCACCAAATATAGTTGAACGCTTTTGTTTTCACCCATTTTATGGAAGTCGCTTTAAGCGCAAAAAATATATAAAAATCTAATGCAGCTAGTATAAATGAATTTAATACAAGCATGTTCTTGTTATTTCCCTAATGCTAATTTTTTCAACAGCTGAATCCATTTTGGATTTAGGTTTAAACTTTCTACTAATTTAACCTCTTCTCCTCCCATTGCCTTAAACTCATCGGCATATTCAACTTCAATCTCATCAATTGTCTCTATGCAGTCGGCAACAAAGGCGGGGCTAAATACCAACAATTTTTTCTTTCCTTCTTTAGCCAAGCGCTCCAACACATCCGATGTATACGGCTGAATCCATGGGGTCTTCCCTAATCTAGATTGAAAACACACCGTATAATCCCCTTCTTTCAGCCCTAACTTCTCTACCAGAAGCCTAGTAGTTCCATAACAGTGCGATAGATAACAGTGGGCTTTGGATTCTTTTTGACAGCTATCACATCCAAATTCAGGACACTGTAGCTCTCCACTAGGATCTACCTTACCCAATTGCCTCACCGGCAAGCCGTGGTAACTAAACAAGAAGTGATCAAAGTGACTCAGGTCGTGTTTGTGTGCATTTTCAACAAACACATCAATCATATCAGGCTCGTCGTGAAAATTACTTACGAAACTCACTTCGGGGAAATACTGCCAATTGCGCATAATTTCCATCACTTTATCAATTACTGATCCTGAAGTAGCTGATGCATATTGAGGGAATAAAGGAATTACACGGATAGACTCTAACCACATCCCTTCCATCTTTTTCAATGCACTTTCTATGGAAGGGTTTTGATAGCGCATCGCTAATTCGACATGATACTCATCCCCTAGCTCCTCTTGTAATAAACGTTGTTGCTCTTCGCTATAATACATTAATGGTGACCCAGTTTCCGGATCCCAAATTGTTGAATAAACTCGAGCTGTTTCTGGCGCTCTTCTTGGAGTAATTATTCCTCTAATCAACAAGAAGCGATTCAAGTAGGGAATATCCATTACCCTAGGATCCATTAAAAATTCATTCAAATAGCGCTTGACATCCTTCACGTCTATACTATCGGGAGTACCTAGTTGTACAAGTAATACGCCTTTTTTGGGTTTCATATCCATAGTGGGAGGCAAAAATACATTAAATTCAAATTCTAAGTGTAAGAACTGAGTAAAATATCATGCTATGAGCACTGAAAATCAGAAAGTCTCTAGAAGCACTTTTACATCTTCCATAAGCCACATCGGCGTTGAAGTCGCACCGCATATACCAATTTTCTCGCCATCTGAGAATAACGACTCGTCTAGCTCTTGAGGTTCAGAAATAAAGATAGTGTTCGGGTTGGCAGATTTACACACCTCATAAAGAACTTTCCCATTTGAAGATTTCCTTCCTGCAACAAAAACAATTTTATCAAAATGTTTTGCAAAACTTTCTAAATCTTCATACCTATTGGATACCTGTCTACAAATCGTGTCGTTCGCCTGCACATCATACCCTCTATCTATAAGCTCTTGTTTAATCTCATAAAATCGATCTACACTTTTTGTAGTTTGACTAAACAAAGTGAAGCTTTTTGGCAGTTCAACCCCGTCTAGTTCGCTCAAATCTTGAAAAACAATAGCCTTATTATTTGTTTGACCTTGGAGACCGATAACTTCAGCATGTCCTGGTTTACCAAATATTAAAACAGGCTGCTCACCGTCATGAGCAGTTTTAATTCTGTTTTGCAACTTCAACACAACTGGACAAGAAGCATCAATCAATGTTATATTGTTCTCTAAAGCTAGCTGATACGTGTCTGGGGCTTCCCCGTGCGCTCGTATAAGGACCTTCTCATCATGAAGATCTTTCAGGTCTGCATGATTAATAATCCTTAATCCTTTTGCTTTTAATCGGGCCACTTCCTTATCATTATGAACTATATCACCTAAACAATACAGGTAACCTTCTTCATCTAATATTTCTTCGGCCATATCGATTGCATACACAACACCAAAACAAAAGCCCGAGTCTTTATCTATGCTAACTATGAGATTCTTTGCCATGATGCAAATTTACTAAATCCTTTCCAGTTTGAAACATTCTTTACAATTACCTACCTTTGAAAAAAAAATGAAGATGCTTACAAACAGAACCTTTACAATGATTAAGCCCGATGCAGTTAAAAATGGACACATCGGTGCAATTTTAAATGATATTTCAGAAGCTGGATTCAAGATCATCGCGATGAAATATATTCAGTTAAACAAAGAACAAGCTGGTGCATTTTATGCCGTGCATAAAGAGCGCCCATTCTACAATGATTTAATTGAATTCATGACTTCTGGGCCTATTGTAGCTGCTATTTTAGAAAAAGAAGGCGCAGTAGAAGACTTCAGAAAACTCATTGGAGCTACTGATCCAGCTCAAGCTGATGAGGGTACAATCAGGCAGAAATATGCAAAATCCATTGATGCCAATGCGGTTCACGGATCCGATTCCAACGAAAATGCAGCAATTGAAGGAGACTTCTTTTTCTCTAAATTAGAGAGATTTTAAGTTCTTTTTTCAAAGAGATTTAGAGGCCTGGGATAATTTTCTCAGGCTTTTTTATTGACTTTAATTTCTTTTTTTTACAAAAAAATGAAACAACACCCCCCAGAGAACGCATAACATTAT
>DXEZ01000216.1 GCA_019114715.1 Candidatus Sphingobacterium stercoripullorum
AATGTCAGGTAGAAAACCAGCCCCCAAAAGCATACCTGCCTAACGGTAGGTATGATCACATAGATCAAACACCGATTTTCATTACTCGCAAGTACCAACGATAGAAAAATTTAGCATACCACATGAGTAAAAAAAGAATTCTCTCCATTGCCCTAATCGCATTAATTCTTGCTGGCTTCTTCACCAACCCTCCTAGCGAAAAAATCAGGACGGATGTGGAGGAAAGGGTAAGAGCCATCCTTCGAAAAGAATTGAATTTAAAGCACCAAGATGCTTTCGAATTGGGCATGCAGCTTTACGGGAACAAGTTACTGCACGAATTATCAGAGCAATATATCGTAGTTGAAAATTATTATGCATTTTCAATCATAAAGGTTCGATGGCAGTCAGAAGAAAACACCGTCGGAATTGGCGCCTTTAATCGGACTTTACTCAGCAAAAAAATCGATAAAAAAGCAGCAGAAATATTTCATGTGATAAAGCAACTTTAAGATGCTGGAAATATGTTATCAGGACCAAGATTTAGTTGCCATCAACAAGCCTAATGGCCTGCTGGTGCATAGAAGCTCAATCGCTAAAGATACGCATGAATTTGCACTCCAACTTCTAAGAGACCAACTGCAACAGGTAGTCTACCCCATCCACCGATTAGATCGGAAAACTTCTGGAGTGTTGTTATTTGCATTAAACAAAAACACCCTAAAAGATATAAGCAAGCTATTTGAAGAGAATGCCGTAGATAAAAATTATTTCGCTATTGTAAGAGGGCATACTGAGGAATCTGGAATTATCGACACTCCACTAACCAATGAGAAGGGACAGATCCAGCAAGCCACAACCCACTACAAGACTATTGCCCGTGCGGAAATTCCTCTTGCCAGTACCAGGTATCCGACTTCTAGATATTCCTTAGTTAAAGTGAACCCTATAACGGGAAGAATGCACCAGATCCGAAAGCACTTTGCACATATACGCCATCCAATTTTGGGAGACAGGCCCCATGGATGTAATAAACAAAATAAATTGTGGAAAGAAACCTACGACCTACACACAATGCTTTTACATGCGCAAGAGCTTCGATTTAGGCCCTCAGTTAACAGTGGTGAAATTGTTATACGTGCAGATGTTCCAAATGAATTTCTCCGCGTTTTAAATCTATTAGATATACATGAAGAGTTTTTTCGCGCTGTCCTATAGATAGCTCAAGAGCTCTTCAAACTTCATGCTTCTAGAAGCCTTTAAGAGCACTGTCGCATTTTTTACTGGATTTTTAGAGATCGCATTTTTTGCCTCTTGGGTTGTTCTATAAAACTCACCAGTTGAATCCTTGCGCCCATAAAATGCATCGCCAACAAAAATCCTTCTTTCGGCATTTATTTCTCTAGTAAGATCAACGATTTTCTGATGTTCTTGGTCACTATATGCTCCAAGTTCAAACATGTCTCCTAGAATTACGACCTTGGATTCTGCCTTTACACGCGAGAGGTTCTCAACTGCGGCCTTCATGCTACTGACATTGGCATTATAAAAGTCACATATTACCGTATTAAAATCCGTTTTTGATAATTGGCTGCGGTTATTTTGAGGTATATAACCTGCTAAAGCTTGGTTTATTTGGTCAGCTTCTATCTTACAAATCCGGCCCAGAAGGATTGCAGCCAAGGCATTATCTAAGTTATAAGAGCCTACAATTCTAGTGTTTACCAAATATTTTTTCTCTTGAGAACGTTCATACCATTTAAAGGAAAGGAACCCTGCGCTATCAACTAGAGTGCCTACTAAATCGTTCTCTAGTCCTTCTCCGTAGCGTAGAAAGGGTTGAAGTGCGCGATCTTTTAGCATGGCATGTAAATATGCATTATCTCCCTGAACTAAAATTTTTCCGCCGTGCTCGCCTAAAAATTCATACAATTCACCTTTTGCCTTTTTCACACCTTCAAAAGACCCAAAGCCCTCCAGGTGAGCTTTACCAACATTGGTAATAAGTCCTATATCTGGGCGTGCCAAACTGCATAAAAACTTAATTTCCTCTTGATGATTCGCGCCCATTTCTATAACCGCAATTTCTACATCGGCATCAATCTCCAAAAGAGTTAAAGGAACACCAATATGGTTGTTCAAATTCCCTTGAGTGGCGTGAACTTTATATTTTTGGGATAACACCGCAAAAATAAGCTCTTTAGTAGTGGTCTTTCCGTTTGTTCCCGTCAGCCCAATAATTGGAATGGATAATTGCTCGCGATGAAATCGAGCGAGCTGCTGTAAAGCTTCTAGTACATCGCTCACTAAGATAAACTTATCCGAAGAGACAACCGCCGGATCATCCACCACTGCGTAATCCGCTCCTTTTTTTAGGGCGTCCGCAGCGAACTTATTGCCATTGAAATTTTCACCAGTCAACGCAAAAAACAAGCTCCCTTTTTTAATTTTACGGCTATCGGTTGAAATTCCTGAGGAATTACAGAATACTTGGTGTAGGCTTGTTATATCCATTCTCTTTTATTTTAATTTAACAAATATAAGAAAACGCAAGCACCTAATGGCACCTGCGTAATACAAACAAACAAACGCACAAAGTTTCTTACATGGCTCTTTCGCTTTCTCGGCTTTCTTTAGCTCGCTTTTTAAACGTGTCTTGGAGCTTTCCAAAGTTATAGCTAAAGCTTATTTGAACTTTTCGAGTATCATAATATTGATTGATATGGGAGTATTGCTTCTCTAAAAGCGACTCCACTTGGATCTTCTGTGTTTTAAACACATCCTGCACAGCCAATTTTAGGGTCGCATTATTATTCAACAGCTTTTTACTGAGGGCGACATCCGTACGCCACCAATCATTTAGTTTATAAACATTGTAAATAAATGGCGACTGGTATTGAAAACTCACTTCCGCTGAGAGGGTCGGTGAAACCTTAAAGTTATTCATAGAATTCCCGGAAAACATAAAACTATTAACATCGATGTTTTCGTTGGCAATTGGGCCATTGAACTCCAAATACGCTCCGGTCAGATTATTAAATACAGACCACCATTTTGTAATTTGTACCGGCGCGGAGATATTTATATGAGAGGTTCTTCCCTTGGCTAAATTCTCACTTATAATCCAGGTAGTGTTGTTTTCCCGGTCTTGCCCCATACTCTCCACAATAGCATTAGACAAGTTTTCCACACCCATATTGATGTTAAACATGCTAAAGAGTGAATAATTCAAGCTATAACTGGTTTCGTATTGAGGTGCTAAATCCGGGTTCCCCCGCTGAAAAGTGAACTTATCTATGTAGTAATCAAAAGGATTCAAACTGCTATAATTGGGTCTTCTGATTCCCTTAGAAAAGTTCAATGTAAACAAGTGATTGGGATTCAAGGTGTATCCCAGTGATGCCGATGGAAAGTAGTCTAAATATTCACGCTTGTTTCTTTTGTCCAGGTTTATAGAGTGTCCATCAGACCAAGTTTGCTCCATACGCAGGCCTGCCTTCAAACTCCACTTATCTACCTGAAAGCCGTAATCCACATAGGCGGCTGCTATTTGCTCTTTATAAATAAAATGGTTGGTACGATTTTCCATGTCCTGCCATTCTTGATCAATTTGCTCTAGAAACTTCAAATCGTTATCGGAGTTTACATGGCTGTATTTAATACCTGTCTCCAAGGTTCCTTTCCACAATGGCTTCTCGTAATCTATTTGGCCGACAAAAATATCAATGTCTGAAGGCATGGAACTTTTCTGAATTTCCGTACTCTTGCTGGGTTCACTGATTACACGATTCTCTAGCTCATATAAATAATCCGCATCATTTTTAGTTCTAAAAGAACTGTATTCCATATCAAAAACGAGCTTTTGACCTAGCGTATCTATTTTCCATTCATCGTTCAGATGCGCCGAATAACGGTTGAATCGCTCTAAGTATTTAGTATCCGATAATAGCAAAGAATCAACAAGCCCCTGTTTTGGCCCAATCAAAGTTGTTGAGATAGTATTTATATGGTCATTCTTGTGATTGCCAGAAACCTCCAACATCACCGTGTTTCTATCGGAAGTCTTTTGCTCAATGCCCACTCTAAAGTTATGACTCTTGGAATGAGTGCCTAGATCTGAATTTTGATCAAACAAAGTAGACGCATCATCCTGACCTTGAATTTCTCTTATAATATCCAGATTGGTAAGCCCTTTGTCGTTTCTATAGGCGTAAGATCCAAAGAAAGTAGTACCGTTGCGCTTATAGTTGAGCGAGGCAGAAGAGTTGCCGTTATAATAGCGCCCTTTTCCTAGCCCCGCATTAACAGTACCACTAAACCCTTCCAGTTTATTACGCTTCAATACAATATTAATTACTCGAGATCCACCCTCGGCATCATCCTTAGCTTGCCGAGTAGTGGAAACCTCAATACTCTTTATTTGACTGGCGTCCAAAGTTTTCAGGTATTCTTTGGTTTGCTCTTCATTCATAAACGTAGGCCGTCCATCGATCATTACCTTCACTCCCGAGCTACCCATTAAATAGAGCTTCTCGTCGTGATCAACGCTCACACCAGGAGCTCTTTTTAGGACTTCAAACGCGTTGTTCCCCACATCAAGAGAAGAGTTCTCTACTTCCATTATTATTTTACCTTGCTTTTGGTGAATCCTAGGTAGAGTTCTCTCGACCAGTACCTCTGCAATTTCCTCTTGTTTATTTAATAAAACAATACGTTGGAAAGCATAAGCCTGCCCATCCTCTGGGGTTATTAAATCGGTTGTATAATCGCTATATCCTAGGGCTTTAACAAGAATTTTAAAGCTAGAGACTTGTTGGCCACCTAGCTCAAATTCACCAAGACGATTTGAAATCGTTGCTTTTAAGACTAGGGCTGAGGAATCTTTATCTACCAAATATACACTCGCCTCAGAAATGGGCTGCGAATTTTGGTCCACAATTTTACCTTTTATAGGAGCAGTAAACTCTTGGGTAAACCCCATCATGCTTATTAGAAGCAAGATTGAGGTTATTAAAAATTTTATCATGCGGGTTAAGTTTGCTTTAATTGACTTCAGCTTCTGTTTCAACTCCTCCTTCTGCATCTACGTCTTGTTTTTCTAGACAGATCAATCCGTAGGGTCCCATAACCCAATCGGTGCTTTTCGCTCTATTAGATGCTTCCTCGGGCTCACACGCAGAATAAGATATCCCTCTTAGCTTCGACCTTAATTCTTTTGAAATATTTACCTGGGTTCCCTCTGCTAAATAGACAATAAGATCCACGCGCTGGTTGCGCTCGAGTGTGTTTTTATCTAATGAAAAATGACTATCAAAAATTAACCTATCGGAATCTTGAGTCAAATGGTATTTTATCTTCGAGGCACGATTGGCGGCAATTTCATAGTTTTTTCCTTGAGCCGAATAATTATACTGTACGTAAGGCGTCTTGCCAGAATCTAAAGTTTCAAAACGAATCCCAATTTTTGCGTGCAATAAAGCTTCAAGATCTCCAGTTTTTATATTGATGAGCCTGTCTCCATCAGCTGAGCTTTGCGCTTCAATTACCTTTGAATTTCTCTGTAACAGATAAAACTTCTCGTGCTCTTGCAGTTCTTTCTCCACCTTAATGGCACCCGTTTCAACAAAATCTTGAGCATTAGAAATTGCTATATAGCTCACTCCGATAACAGAGATTACCCAGATAGAAAATAAGGTTAGAGATAAGTAGTTGCTTACGGGCTTTTGCTTAAACACCAAACGCATGAATAATAATAGCAAGCCAAAAAGAGGTATGAAAACCACCATGGTACCTGCTACAAATCCCCAAATAGCCTCCCTGGGGTCTAAGTAGTTCAAGGGCTCTATGGCACTTGTACCTACCAAACCAAAAATCCCGAGTATACCAACGCACAAAGCAATTAAAAGGGTTATTAACAGCAAAACAATCACAGCTATAACACACACAAATACAATGCGAACTACCGCCTTAATGATTCTTAACAAAACACTACCTGCATATCTGGAAGAGCGTTCAAACTGCTCGGAGTTTTCTGAAAAGCTCTCTTTTACGCCATCCATTTCTTTTTGGAATGACTCTTTAAAAGTTTGCAGGTTAGCAGGCTGGCCTCGCATAGCCATCTTATCAGACCGTGTAATAGCTTTGGGAACTACAATCCATAAAATTAAATAAACCAAAACGCCCGAACCACCTAACAAAACAAAAACTAAAAGTATAAGTCTCGTCCAAAGTGGATCAACGGCAAAATAATGCGCTAGACCACTACAAACTCCTCCAAGCAAACGATCGTCTGGATCTCGCATGAGCTTCTTATTAACCACCTCTTCTTCGGATTCATAACCAGTCTCTTTAGCTGACTCCTCTTCTGATTCAAAAGAGTTTTCTTCAAAATCACTTACCCGTCCCATTTGATTAATCACCTGCTCCACGTCCTCCATAGTGACCACTTCTTTACGTCCTTTTTCAATTCTCTCTGAAAACATCTCAGCGATACGCATCTCAATATCTTCAAGGATCTCTTGATTTTCAGGGGACTTCCCAAAATGTCTTTTTATTTCAATCATATATTTCCGAAGAACTTCATAAGCTTCCTCTTCGATATGAAATACTATCCCGTTAATATTTATAATTATTGTTTTGTTCATGACTTTCTATTGCGTCTTAAATGATACTTCTAACTATTTAATTGCCCTTCCTTGTAAAGAAATCTCAACTGCAAATACCAATTCCTTCCAGGTAACGTCCAGTTTTTCTAAGACTTTTAATCCCGCATCGGTGATGGTATAATATTTCCTTGGGGGACCCGAAGTGGACTCCCGCCACTCATAGCTTAATAAGCCATTGGTTCTTAACCTATTTAGCAAAGGATAAAGTGTGCCCTCTACAACCAAGAGTTGCGCCTTTTTGAGCTCACTAATAATATCCGAAGCATAAATCTCTCCTTGAGAAATTATGCTTAGAATACAATACTCAAGTATTCCCTTACGCATTTGAATCTGTGTGTTTTCTGCAATCATACAATACAAAGATATATGTTTTAAATTGTACTATGCAATACAAAGTACTATGCTAACGTGTAAAAGCCTGAAACACAGGCAAATAATTTTTTATTTATTTTTTAAAAGGTAAACAAAAGGTTAAATAATGAATAGTTATTTCGTTTTTAACCTTATTATATCGACTTTCGCCCTTGATGCGAGTATTT
>DXEZ01000217.1 GCA_019114715.1 Candidatus Sphingobacterium stercoripullorum
TTATCTAAAGAATTACTAGCACAAGAGGTAGAGAAATTAGGCTTAACAGTGGCAAGAGAGGAGTTAAATGCGTTAGTTCATGGAGATGAACCTTCTATGCAGATTATGCAAGCGTTCACCAACCCAGAAACAGGTACTTTCGATAGAGAGTACTTAAGTAGCTTTATCTCTCAAATATCATCAAGCTCTGTCGACCCCATGATGAAAATGCAATGGGAAGACTTGTTAAACAACATCAGGGATGAGCGCTTAAATGAGAAATACGCGAACCTAATAGGTAATTCAATATATGTAACATCTTTAGAGGCCAATGCAGAATACGACAATAAGAATAAATTAGCAAAATTCCATTACGTATATTTAGACTATGCATCGATCAAAGATTCGGAAATAAATCTTAAAGATGCCGACTTTGACGAGTATTACAAAAACAATAAGAACAAGTTCTTCAACTCAGAAGAGTCTCGTGATATAGAGTTTGTAACTTTCAATGCACAGCCAACCGCTGCAGACACTGCGGCTACCTTATCAGAAGTGCAACAGATTAAATCTGAGTTTGAAAGTAGCACCAACGACTCCCTATTTGTCAACGTGCATTCAGAGAACAAATACCCAGTGACCTACTACAGAAGTGGTCAGCTGAGTGATGGTTTAGACAGCTTACTATTTAAAGCAGATAAAGGTACTATCGTAGGGCCGGTCTTATCTAACGGTACTTATGAATTAGCCAAAGTATTAGACTCTAAAGTAGGACCAGATTCAGTCAAGGCGAGCCACATATTATTGGACCCACTAGCAGCAGGCGGAAGAGACAAAGCAATGGCGCAAGCCGACTCTATACGTCAGCTTATCCTAAATGGAGATAGCTTCTCGGCGTTAGCTGTAGAATACAGTATAGATGAAGGAAGCAAAGTAAATGGCGGAGAGCTTCCAACCTTCCCTAGAGGGCAAATGATTCCTGAATTTGAAAACGCGGCTTTTGACGGTAAAAAAGGAGATATCGTAGTGGTAGAGAGCCAATTTGGTGTTCACATCGTAAGAATTGAAGATCAAATTGGACAATCTAAAGTAGTTAAAGCAGCTGTTGTAGACAAAGTAATCCACAGCAGTAAAGCAACTACAGATAATGCCTACACAAAAGCAAACCAGTTTTTCTCAGCTATCAATAAAGATAACTTCAAAGAGGTGGCAGATAAACAAGAGTTGCATATACAAAAGGCACCGAGCACAACGGCCATGTCTGATAACCTAGCAGCAACTACTGCCCCTAGGGAACTGATCAGATGGGCTTTCGAAGCAAAACCAGGCGATGTATCGGATCAGATTTACGAAACTGAGGAATACTTCATTGTAGCCAGGATGGTCAATGTGAAACCAAAAGGCGTCCAGCCTTTAAAAGCAATCAAATCAGACATTGAGCCTGAGGTGAAGCAAATGGTAAAAGCTAGAATGCTTAAAGAAAAATTAAACAATGCACTTAATGGATCGAAAAACATTCAGGAAGTTGCACAAAAAGTAGATAAATCTGCTGTTGAAGTGGAGAACGTAGTATTCTCTAACCCGGTTATCCCGGGATTATCACTAGAGTATGCAGTGGTAGGAACTGTATTTGGTTTACAGCCTAACCAACCTTCAAAAGCAATCGAAGGCAACAATGGTGTCTTTGCTGTTGAGGTGGATAGCTTTGTTAACCCAGACAATTTAACCGAACCACAGCTTTCCAATGAGAAACAACAAAAAAGACAAGCCTTAAGGCAACAATCATTTAATTCAATTTTCACAGCACTTCAGAACGCTGCAAAAATTGATGACAATCGAATTAGATTCTATTAATAATAAAATCTTTATTTTTGTAGCCGGGTAAGTATGCTTACTCGGCTTTTTTAATTTTAGAGGATATGATGAAGATTGAAGAAAATATAGTAAACAAAGTAGCAAAGAGTGGCTTATTAACTCTTGATCTTGCTATTTATGCACCAAAAGAAGAGATAGTTATTTACGACATAAAAGACAATCTTTTCCAAGGTCTAATACTAAGAGAGAAAGAATTTAGAGCTTTTATAAAAGACCATAACTGGGAACAATATCAAGACAAACATGTTGGCATAGTTTGCTCTGCAGACGCCATCATTCCCACTTGGGCTTACATGCTTTTAACAACGCAATTAAAGCCTTTTGCGAAATCAATCCATTTCGCAGATAAGCCACGGGTACTAGAAGCATTATTTAACAGTGCTATAGCTGGTATAGATTTTGAAGCCTATAAAGATCAAAGAGTGGTCGTTAAAGGATGTGGGGAAATTTTTATTCCCGAGTCAGCTTTTATTGAATTCACCAGTAGGCTACTCGAGGTAGCTAGAAGTGTTATGTTCGGAGAGCCGTGTTCGACCGTTCCCGTTTATAAAAGAAAAGCTTAAAATTTAAACAAAAGCCCTATCTTTCCCTATGCAGAGAAGTTTCGTTTTATCCGTATTGTTATTTGTACTTACTTTAAGCACTCATGGACAGACTAAATTAAAGTATATATCCGAGCCTGCATTTAAGGTCGGAGAAAAATTGACCTATAAATTGCGATATGGTTTTTTATCCGCAGCAACAGGTACATTGGAAGTTAAAAAATCCAACTTACGATTTAGCAATCCACACAGCTTTCTATTAACTGCACAAGGAGAAACATCAGGCGCATTTTCGGCTTTATTTACGGTTAAAAACTTTTACGAATCGTATATAGACGGCGATAACTACATGCCCTATCTGTATACGGAAAACATTCGAGAAGGCAGATATAGAAGAGAAGAATACGCTTTATTCGATCACAACAAAAGAACAGTGAGTGGTAAAAAAGGAGTTTTTGAAAGCCCTACTGAACAATTTTTTGATCTAGTCTCTGCATATTACTTTTCAAGAAATCTAGACTTCAAAGGTGTCAAAAAAGGTGATAGCTTTAAAATCACCTACTTTTTAAACGATGAAATAGCGCAGCTAGGAGTTGAATACATTGGACTTGAAACCATAAAAACAAGCCTTGGAGAAATAGAATGTATCAAGTTCTCTCCAGAGATTAAGCCTGGGCGAATTTTCAAAAAGGACAGTCGCCTTTATTTATGGGTAACAAACGACGGCAACAGGATCCCGGTTAAAGCCCAAGTGGAAATACTTATAGGATCTGTTACTATGGAATTGGTTAACGCAAAAGGCCTAAAATACCCTTTAGGAAGACCAGTACATTATTCAATCAAATAAAATGATAGAAGTAGGAAACGTCCTAGTACATGAGGACATCATACGCAATGAGTTCGTATGTAATTTAAGCAAGTGCAAAGGTGCTTGTTGTATTGAAGGGAATGCAGGTGCACCTTTAATGGATAATGAAACTGAGATACTGCTAGAGATCTACCAGGATGTAAAGCCATTCTTAAGTGAAGAAGGAATAAAAGCCATCGAATCCCAAGGTGCTTTTATAAAAGACATTGAAGGAGACTGGACAACGACATGTGTTGACGGAGATAAAGAGTGTGCTTTTGTAACCTGGGAAAATGGAATTGCAAAATGTGGGATAGAAAAAGCACACGAAAAAGGCGCACTTAAGGTAGATTGGAAAAAGCCTCTGTCATGCCACTTATACCCCATCCGAGTCACTTATTACCCAGGGTTTGATGTATTGCATTACGACCGGTGGTCGATATGTTCTGACGCTTGCTCTTTAGGTGAGAAATTAAAAGTACCTATCTATAAATTTGTAAAAGACCCATTAATTAGGGCCTACGGAAAAGAGTGGTATGAACAACTAGAAAAAGCTGTAAATGCTTTGTAATCTTTAGTATCTTTATGCCCATACATTAGATAAGAATAGTCGTTTTGAGATTAAAAGATATACAAAAACCTATAGTCAAGGAACTAGCTCAATTTGAGCAACATTTTAAAGAGTCACTACGAAGCTCTGCGCCATTATTAGATAAAATAACGCGATATATAGTGAAAACAAAGGGCAAACAAATGCGTCCTATGTTTGTCTTTTTTTCTGCAGGAGTATGTGGTAAGATAACCGAATCAACTTACACAGGAGCTTCTCTAGTAGAGCTACTTCATACAGCAACGCTTATTCACGATGATGTGGTAGATAATGCAAATGAGAGAAGAGGATTTTTTTCCGTAAATGCATTGTGGAAAAACAAAATTGCGGTATTGGTTGGTGATTACCTTCTTTCCAAAGGATTATTACTGTCGGTTAAAAACAAGGAGTTTACCATACTCGAGATTGTATCTCATGCTGTAGAGCAAATGAGTGAGGGAGAGCTTCTCCAAATTGAAAAGGCAAGGCACATGGATATCGAAGAAGATATCTACTATGAAGTTATTCGAAAAAAAACAGCATCATTAATAGCCTCTTGCTGCGCCTGCGGAGCATCGTCTGCAGGTGCGGATAAAGAAACAGTGGAGCTTTTCCATAATTTCGGAGAAAAAATCGGCTTAGCTTTTCAAATTAAAGATGACCTATTTGATTTCGGCGTCGATGATGTAGGGAAACCCTTAGGGAATGACATCAAAGAAAAAAAGTTGACTCTTCCACTTATCTACGCAATTAATCAATTGTCATGGTACGAGAAGCGTAAAATCTTAAAAACTATTAAAAACCACAACGACAATACCGATACTATATTAAAGATCATTGAGTTTGTTCGAAATAGTGGAGGCATGGATTATGCTCAAAATAAAATGGAACAATTTCAAAGTGAAGCTTTTGATATATTGAAAAAATTTCCTGAAAGCCCTTACAAGACTGGACTGGAACAATTGGTTGAGTTCACTACTAATCGTAAAAAATAAACATGAGTCACGAAATCTTATTTTTTGGAGGCTTCGTCCTCTTTATTATCCTTATGCTTGCCATAGACCTAGGCCTCTTTGCAAAAGGCGATAAGGTCATCTCCATGAAAATGGCAACCATAATGAGTTCCATATGGGTGTTATTATCTCTTGCATTTGCTTCGGTCCTTTATTTCTGGGGTCATGAGCTTCACAACATCCATGATTTAGCAACCCTCCAGGAGGTCATTAACAAGCATCACCACAATATAAGTATAATAGGCTCAGACATAGAGACCAATTTAGCGCTTTACAGGAAGAATCTAACAATAGAATATCTTACGGGTTACGTTGTGGAATATGCCTTATCCGTAGACAATATATTTGTTATGGTACTTTTATTCTCCTCCTTTTCTATTCCCGAAAAATTCTACCATAAAGTCCTTGTTTGGGGAATTATAGGAGCGGTTATATTAAGGTGTATCTTCATTTTCTTAGGCGCTGCTTTGATTGCTAAGTTCGGATGGATTCTCTATCTGTTTGGAGGATTTTTAGTCTACACAGGGCTCAGCATGCTGTTTAAAAAGGACGAAGAAGAAAAAGTAGACCCTGAACACCACCCGGTAGTAAAATTCGCTTCAAAATACTTTAAAATAAAACCTGATAACGATAGCGGACATTTCTTTATCAAAGAAAATCACACTTGGTATATCACCCCGCTATTTTTAGTGCTATTGGTTATAGAGTTTACTGATTTAATATTTGCAGTGGATTCCATACCAGCTATATTTTCAGTTACCCAGGACCCCTACATTGTATTTTTCTCGAATATATTTGCTATTTTAGGTCTACGATCGATGTTCTTCTTATTAGTCAATATCATCCATAAATTTCACTTCTTGAAATATGGATTAGCTATACTCCTATTATTTATTGGTTTAAAAATGTTATTACACACCTACCTTGAGGCCTATGGCTTTAAGACTGTACACTCTTTAATAGTAATAGTAGGTATACTAGCGATTAGTATAATAGCGTCTTTAGTCTTTCCAAAAAAGGATAAAAATCCAAACTTATTTTAAAAAAGGTTTATCGGATCAGCTCGAGAGGATCCAATAACCTATTACCAAATAGAAGTTTAATCCATAAAGGGCTACTCCCTTTATAAAGAAGCAATAAAAAGCCGGAATCAAATTCATGTTCCGGCTTTTTATTGCAATTGCGCTTAACTGCTTAAGCTATTTTATAACCTTGTAAGGGAATTGCATGTTCTGAAACATAAACGACCAACGATCGGTCTGCTCTGCAATAACCATACTGGTAGATTTCCCTGCGCCATGTCCCGCGTTGGTATCGATCCTGATTAACACAGGAGCTTCTCCCCCATGATACTCTTGTAATCTAGCGGCAAACTTAAATGAGTGAGCTGGTACAACCCTATCATCGTGATCAGCGGTTGTAACCATAGTTGCTGGGTAACTGGTTCCTTCTTTCAACGCATGGTAAGGAGAATATTTCAATAGGTATTCAAACATCTCCTCGCTATCATCTGAAGTTCCATAATCGTATGCCCAACCGGCTCCAGCAGTAAACTTATGGTATCTCAACATATCTAAAACACCTACAGCTGGGAATGCTACTTTAAACAGCTCAGGTCTTTGTGTCATCGATGCACCAACTAATAGTCCTCCATTCGACCCTCCTGAGATTGCCAGCCTTTCTGAAGAAGTATACTTCTCATCTATTAAGAATTCAGCTGCAGCAATAAAGTCATCAAAAACATTTTGCTTTTGCATCTTAGTACCTGCAGTATGCCATTCTTTTCCATACTCTCCTCCTCCGCGTAGGTTAGCCACCGCATATACCCCCCCTTGCTCTAGTAGGATCAATGTACTTGTACTAAAAGAAGGTGTCAAACTGATGTTAAACCCGCCATACCCATAAAGCATTGTTGGGTTTGTTCCATCTAACTCCAATCCTTTTTTATGCGTAATAATCATAGGAACCTTCGTTCCATCTTTTGAAGTGTAAAACACTTGCTTGGATTCATATTGAGAGAAATCAAACTGAATTTTCGGACTTCTATACAATTCTGATTCGCCAGAATTAATATCGTACTTATAAATCGTACCTGGGTCAATATAGGATGTGAATGTATAGTATAATGATGAATCTTTCTCCTTAGCTCCAAAACCACCGGCAGTACCAATTCCTGGGAGCTCAATTTCACGCTCTAACTCACCATCACTGTTGTATTGCTTCACTTGGGAAGTAGCATCCTTTAAATAAGAAGCGAAGATTTTCCCGCCACCAGTTGAAACATCCAACACTTCTTCTGTTTCAGCGATTAAGTCCTCCCAGTTTTCTGAAGTAGGATTTGCCGCATCAACTTCTACTAACCTACCATTAGGTGCGTCAAGCTCTGTGTAAATCCATAGCTTTCCATCGTGGTGATTGAGAACCGCATGATTATCGGTTAAGTTTCCTACCACCGTAACAAAGTCAGAGTTCTCATCTCTAAGATTCTTAATATAAAGCTCATTGCCTGAGGTAGCATTAGCTGCAGTAACAACTAAGAAGTTTTCATCTTCCGTTAAGTATGCACCAATATATCTTCTCTTCAGTGCCTCTCCTCCAAACACCAATTTATCTTCCGTCTGGGGCGTTTCAAGCTTGTGGAAATACAGTTTATGTAAATCAGTCATAGCTGATAGTGCAGAACCTTCTTTAGGTTTATCGTAGCTGCTATAGAAGAACCCTTCGTTGCCTTTCCACGCTAAGCCACTAAACTTCACATCTATCAATGTATCACCAACTACCGACTTATCTTCCGTGTTTAATACAATAACTTTTCTCCAGTCGGACCCTCCTTCAGAAATTTGGTAGGCAAATAAAGAACCGTCTTTACTAAAGCTTATTTCTGCTAGGGAAGTTGTTCCGTCTTCGGAAAATTTATTGGGATCCAAAAACACCTCTTCATCTTCTGAATCAATTTGTCTCCTATATAGGACAGACTGGTTCTGTAATCCGTCATTTTTAAAGTAATATTCGAAATCACCCTCTTGGAATGGTGCCGATACCTTTTCATAATTCCACAACTCTTCCAATCTTTCTTTAATGGCACTACGAAAAGGAATTTGTTCCAGGTAGTTTTCTGTTACGGCATTTTCAGCTTTCACCCATGATTTTGTATCATCGGATAGATCGTCCTCTAGCCAACGATAAGGGTCCGATACATCATGACCAAAGTACTGATCTACATGATCGACTTTTGCAGTTTGTGGATAGTCTTGAAGGTTTATCTCCTCTGCAGGGTCAATGGTTTTTTGTTCTTGCTGACATGCTATCGTGGATATGGTCAAGCATACCAGAGCAATTTTCTTATACATAAGCATTAAGTTTAATTGAAATACACACAAAGATAATAGATATTAGCATGACATTACTGAATTTTACATATGCTTTTACTAATATTGGAGATATTATATCAATAGAAATTTTTAAATGCCTGCAAGAAAACATATTTATTTCGCATCAGACTTTCATCTGGGAATCGACGCTAGTGAACCCAGCTCTTCAAGAGAAAAACGTATCGTCCGCTGGTTAGATGAAATAAAAAAAGATGCTAAAGAGGTCTACCTTATGGGAGATGTTTTTGATTTCTGGTTTGAATACAAGACAGTCGTTCCTAAGGGATACATCAGGTTTTTAGGTAAACTAGCTGAGCTGTCGGATTTAGGCATTGAAATAATATTCTTCAAAGGTAATCACGACATGTGGATGTTTGATTATTTTAAAAAGGAGCTGAATGCAAAAATTGTAGACAACGAATTAATATTACACGACAATGGCAAGTCGTTTTACTTACATCATGGAGATGGCCTAGGGGATGGTGATGCAAAATACAAAATCCTTAAGAAGGTGTTCAGAAGTAAGTTTTGTC
>DXEZ01000218.1 GCA_019114715.1 Candidatus Sphingobacterium stercoripullorum
CAATCTTAAAAAAACACCATAAGTGTCAATTTAATGTCATAAACTGAATTAGTATTTTTTATTGAATTTTTTCGAATCGAATTTATAGAGCCTTGCCGCTCTATAGGACACTCCTTTCTGGTATTCGTTGAGTTGTTTTATATGACCGTAGGTGGCCATTTTCCGTCTGAAATTACGTTTATCCAGCGGTTCTCCTAAGATGGCTTCAAAAACCTGCTGCAATTGTGTTAAGGTAAACTTTGCTGGTAAGAGTTCATAAGGTATGGGTGTCGAACTAATCTCATCTTTTAATTTTGATAAACTTTTAAGTAATATTTCACTATGGTCGAAGGCCAGTTCAGGCAGGTCTTTAACAGACCACCACTGTGCTTTTTTCATATAATCAGTTACTGGCTTAATTTTATCACTAACATCTTCAAAGCGAACGAATGTATAAAATGCAACGGTAAGGATTCTACCCTCGGGATGTCTTTTAACTCCAGCAAACGCCCCTAACTGTTTCATATATATGTCTTCTAACCCAGTTAATTCATAAAGAATTCTTTTTACTGCATCTTCCATTTCTTCAAATGGCTCAACAAAAAAACCAGGTAATGCCCACCAATCTTTATACGGATAGGCGTTCCGCTCTGTAAGTAAAACTTTCAGATCTCCTTCATGAAAGGAGTAGATAACACAATCTATGGTAAAATGAGTTGACACGTTGCAAAAATATAAGGTATTTTTGAGAATATGCGTAAATTTTCTAGAAAAAATGATACTTTTATTTAAAAAACATGCTAATAAATTTAATAGTGTAAAAAATACACACTATATTCGTAGTTCCTAAAACCGTTAAAAGTGAAGAAAATTAAAAAATTAGGTGTTTTTACATCTGGAGGCGACGCTCCAGGTATGAATGCTTGTATTAGAGCGGTAGTTAGAACTGCCATTTACGAGGGGCTTGAGGTTTGTGGTGTATACCATGGATACCAGGGTATGATAGACAATACGTTTATTCCTATGAATAGTCGTTCTGTAAGTTCTATCATTAATTTGGGAGGAACGATCCTAAAGTCTGCAAGAAGCGATGATTTTAGAACTAAAGAAGGAAGAGAGATCGCTTACAAAAACATTCGTGAGCAAGGTATTGATGCCTTGGTAGGAATTGGTGGCGATGGAACATTTAGAGGGGGGCAACTCATTTCGCAAGAGATGGGTATTCCGATCATTTGTGTACCAGGAACGATTGATAATGACTTATTCGGAAGCGACTATACCATTGGTTACGACACTGCCAACAATACTGTTATAGAAGCTATTGACAAAATAAGAGACACAGCTATGTCTCACAACCGTTTGTTTTTCGTTGAAGTAATGGGGAGGGACTCAGGTTGTATAGCTCTTCATGCGGGTATTGCAGGAGGTGCTGAAGCCATTCTCCTTCCAGAGAAAAAAACAGCTATTGATGAGCTTATTGAAACTTTAGAGATCGCTGCCAAAAACAATAAAACTTCAACAATTGTTATAGTTGCAGAAGGTGAAAATAATGGAGGTGCTTATAATGTGGCTAAAAGAGTTAAAGAAAAATTTGATTATTATGACACAAAAGTAAGTATATTAGGACATTTGCAAAGAGGTGGCTCGCCAAGTAGCTTTGATAGAGTCCTAGCGACTCGACTTGGATATGCTGCAGTGCAAGAGCTCTTGAAGGGAAATACTCAAGCAACTGTAGGTATGCGCGGGCAAAAAGCGGTTGCTACTCCCCTTAGTGAAGCACTGAATAGCAATACATTTAAATTAGATAAGGAACTAGTAAAAATAGCCAAGGTCATGGCTATATAGAAGTTTTTGAATGATAGTCATAATTTTTAGTGGATCACGATATGCAGATTGGCGTCTAGCCGATAAAGGTCAAGTTATATATGGATTTAGAACTTCAGGTATAAACTCATACCTGCAAGATGAACGGTATATTAATCAACTTTTAAACAAAGACACCAATCTAATATACAATGCTGAAAAAATTAAGAAAATCTATTTTTTTGGTGCTGGAGTTTCTTCTAAAGAAAGACAAAAGAAAATTGAAAATGTCTTTCACAAGTTCTTTAAAAATGCTAAAGCCAAAGCGAATCACGATATATTTGCTTCCGCTATAGCAACTTTAGGAGATGAGAGTGGTATCGTTGGCATAATAGGTAGTGGTAGTAATGCAGCCTATTACAACGGAAAGAAAATTCAACCGAATAATTTTGGTTTAGGCTATATTTTAGGAGATGAAGGTTCTACCAATTGGATTGGCAAAAAATTGCTGAAGGATTTCCTAACGGACAACCTCCCTCCTGTTATCCGGGAAAAATTATTGTTAGAGTACGATTTAGACAGAAAGGCAATTTTTGAAAGAATCTATCACCACCCTAACCCTAACTTGTATTTGACCAGCTTTTCTGAATTTATTTTTGAAAATAAGGAAGAGCTATATATAAACAATTTGATCAAAAAAGGGTTGGATGCGTATGTTAAAACATATTTGATTCCCTTAGCAGAGGAACATCCCGACTCTAAATTTGGTTTCACTGGCTCGGTAGCAAATAATTATCCAGAGCTACTGAAGGCTGCAGCTGAAAACCACCATATTAAAGTGGGAACGATAATAAAAGATCCCATACAACAGTTAGTAAAGTATTATCTAAAAATAAATTAAAATAAGTTACAAAATGAAAATTGGAATTAACGGATTTGGCCGTATAGGCCGCTTAGCATTTAGAGCAGCTCTTAAAAGAGAAGATATAGAAGTAGTGGGAATTAATGACTTAGTTGAACCAGACTACCTAGCTTACATGCTTAAGTACGACTCCACACACGGACGTTTTGACGGTACTGTAGAGGTTGTTAACGGAAACCTTGTAGTGAACGGAAAAACTATCCGCGTTACAGCAGAACGTGATCCTGCAAATTTAAAGTGGAATGAAGTAGGTGCTGAAGTAGTTATTGAATCAACTGGATTCTTTTTAACGCAGGAATTAGCACAAAAGCACATCGAAGCTGGAGCAAAAAAAGTAGTATTATCTGCACCTGCTAAAGACGATACTCCAACATTTGTAGTTGGTGTTAACCACGAGAAGTTAACTGCTGACATGAAGATCGTTTCCAACGCATCATGTACTACAAACTGTCTCGCTCCTATAGCCAAAGTATTGGATGATAACTTCGGTATTGTAGAAGGTTTAATGACCACAGTACACGCAGTTACTGCTACGCAAAAAACTGTTGACTCACCATCTGCAAAAGACTGGAGAGGTGGTCGTGGTGCATACCAAAACATCATCCCTTCATCAACAGGTGCTGCAAGAGCAGTTGGTTTAGTTCTTCCTCAACTTCAAGGAAAACTAACTGGTATGTCCTTTAGAGTTCCTACCGCAGACGTATCCGTAGTTGACTTAACTGTTCGTTTAGAAAAAGGCGCAAGCTACGAAGAAGTTAAAAAAGCTATGAAAGATGCTTCTGAAGGAGAATTAAAAGGTATTTTAGGATACACAGAAGATGACGTAGTGTCTACTGATTTTATAGGCGACCCTCGTACTTCTATTTTCGATGCTAAAGCAGGTATCTCATTAAATGACAACTTTGTTAAGGTTGTCTCTTGGTACGATAACGAATGGGGGTACTCCAACAAAATCGTTGACTTAGTTGAGGCAATTGGAAAATTGAATTAATTTTAAGTTGGAATAGGTCTTTGCAAAAAGCCACTATTACGGGGTAATAGTGGCTTTTTTAAATTCATAACTTCATAAATTGGGTTAATAATCAAAGAATAAGCGACCACCGTTCTTCCTTATCTAGAATCCAACAGCAAATTTATTGGACTTTAATATTAAAGAATCTTTCGTCTTAGAGTTTAACCTTAAAAATATTCGCTATAATCAAACTCTCAAATCCTCTTCAATTGGATTAAACAAATATACAAGTATTATTCAGTATTTCAATTAACTAAAATAATAGCATTGTTATCTATTGTAATTTCCTTTCTATTAAATCTTTTTAGCACTGATATTTTTGCTGTTTTCACACCTTGAAAAGAGCTTCAGAAAAGTAACTTTGTCACAGATTTAAGTAGAAATTCATTTGCAAAGACCTTTCTGAAGATAAAAGTATTTTTAAATCGCAATTAGGAAATTCTTTTCCGAGCACCCACAAATTATCAGCTTACCCATAACAAGGAAAAATCAAAACAACCTTATACTTTCCGTATAAACCCGCCTCCTACAACATCATCACCTTCGTAGAACACTGCAGATTGCCCTGGAGCTATGCCTTTTACTGCATGCTCGAAATTCACTAGCATATTGCCATTCTCAAGCTGAAGCTTTGATAAAGCGCCGGGATCTTTGTAGCGGATTTTAGTAACAGCTTCAAAACCATCAGAAGGTAACGAGGCATACTTCATGAGATTCACGGATCCGACTTCAGTTTGTGACCTTTCAAGCTCGTGCTCCTCACCAAGCACAACGGTATTGGATTCAGGCATGATTTCAATAACGTACATCGGTTTTCCTAACGCAATACCTAAACCTTTCCGTTGACCGATGGTAAAATAAGGATAACCAATATGCTGTCCTATAACAGTTCCATCGGATAGAATGAAGTTCCCAGGGCCAATTTCTGTATCTAACTCTGGTCTTCTATGTCTTAGGAATGATCTGTAATCGTTATTAGGAACAAAGCATATTTCATAACTCTCCGATTTGGAGGCTAATTCCTTTTGCCCCATTTGGTAGGCCATCTCTCGAATTTCCTTTTTTGAGAACCCACCCAGTGGGAATCTCGTCCGAGCTAAGTTTTCTTGCGATACGCCCCAAAGAACGTAAGATTGATCCTTAGATTCATCAAATCCCTTAGACACCACGTAACGCCCGTTATCATGCTGCCTAACTTTAGCATAATGGCCAGTGGCTATAAATTCACAGTCCAAAACATCTGCTCTTTTCATTAATGCTTCCCATTTGATATGGGTATTGCAAAGAACACAAGGATTTGGTGTTCGACCTGCTATATACTCATCAACAAAATTATCTATTACAGCGTCACCAAACTCATTTCTAATATCTAAAATAAAATGTGGAAACCCAAAGTTTACTGCTAATGCCCGTGCGTCATTTATACTATCCAAGCTGCAACAACCAGTTTCTTTAGTGCTCCCTCCTGAAGAAGCATAGTCCCAAGTTTTCATGGTAATTCCTACCACTTCGTAACCTTCTTCATGCAACATGATGGCTGCTACAGAGCTATCTACTCCGCCGCTCATCGCCACTAATACGCGTCCGTGTTTACTCATGGCACAAAGATACGGTAACTTTATAGCTTTAAAAGCTATTTTATTGTAATTTTATCTTCATCAATATCAACTCTTTAGTGAATTAGTTTGAAAATATAGGTGATAAAAGTTTTAGATTATGAAAAAATAAGCTACATTTGCAACGCAATAACCCCAAGGGAGTGATGTCACAGACGGTGCCATAGCTCAGTCGGTAGAGCAAAGGACTGAAAATCCTTGT
>DXEZ01000219.1 GCA_019114715.1 Candidatus Sphingobacterium stercoripullorum
TCATCAAAGCGCATGCCGATGGCTATCAGCACATCGCACTCGTTGGTCATGACGTTGGGTGCGTAATTACCGTGCATACCCAGCATACCCATATGAAGTGGGTGGTCGGTTTCTAGCGCGGATAACCCCATTACGGTAGCTGCAGCAGGGATGCCTGATTTCTCTAAAAACTCCTTGAATTCTTTTTCTGCTTTGCCCAATAATACCCCTTGCCCGAATAAGACAAATGGCTTTTTAGCTTCATTGATCAATTGCGCGGCCTGCTCAACAAACTCTTTTCTAACGATGGGTTTGGGTCTATAACTACGGATGTGGTTACAAGGCTTATAGCCTTTGAAGTCAAAGAGCTGCAGTTGTGCGTTTTTGGTAATGTCGATTAACACCGGCCCCGGTCGTCCAGTTTTGGCGATATGGAATGCTTTGGCTAGAGTTTCAGAAATTTCCTCAGCGTCGGTCACTTGGAAGTTCCATTTGGTTACCGGTGTTGTAATGTTGATCACATCGGTTTCCTGGAACGCATCGGTTCCCAGTAGTGCGGCGAATACCTGTCCGGTAATACAGACCACAGGAGTACTGTCGATCATGGCATCGGCAAGACCTGTCACCAGGTTGGTAGCACCCGGACCGGAGGTGGCGAATACCACGCCTACATTTCCAGATGTTCTTGCAAATCCTTGGGCAGCATGTATTGCGCCCTGCTCATGCCTGACTAGGATGTGCTCTAGCTTATCGTTGTAATCGTAAAGTGCATCGTAGATAGGCATAATGGCCCCACCAGGATAGCCAAAAACTGTTTTAACCCCTTCCGCAATTAATGCTTCTAAAATAGCTTGTGAGCCGCTAGATTGCGCAGCTTCTGCTTGCTGTGGAGCAGGTGTCTTCCCTGCAGTCTTTTCAAGAGTTTTCATCGTATTACCCTTTAACTAATTTAGTGATTTATAAATCTGTGACACATCCGTTGGAAGCATCAGAAACTGTTTTTGCATATTTGTATAGAACACCTTTATTTACTTTTAAAGTAGGCTTCTTCCAACTTGCTCTTCTTTTTGCTATTTCTTCTTGAGAAACCTTTAAATTAATGGTGTTGTTTACCGCATCGATTTCAATGATATCGTCGTCTTCAACTAGGCCAATAAGCCCTCCGTTAAATGCCTCAGGCGTAATATGACCTACCACAAACCCGTGTGTTCCCCCGGAGAATCTACCGTCTGTGATTAGCGCAACACTACTACCCAAGTTGGCTCCTATGATGGCTGAGGTAGGTTTGAGCATTTCTGGCATCCCCGGTGCTCCGATTGGCCCTTCTCCGCGAATAACCACCACATCACCTTTTTTAACGCGTCCACTACTGATGCCTTCAATGAGCTTTTGCTCGCCATCAAACACGCGTGCCGGTCCTTCAAAGCGCTCGCCTTCCTTACCCGATATTTTGGCTACTGATCCTTTTTCTGCGAGGTTTCCGTAGAGTATCTGCAGGTGACCCGTCGCTTTGATAGGTTGGTTGAGTGGTTTGACGATCGGTTGGTCATAGTCTAGAATGGATTTGATGCCTTCTAAGTTTTCCGCCATGGTTTTCCCAGTAACCGTCAGGCAATCTCCATGGAGCATCCCCTCGTCTAGTAAAAAGCGCAATACTGCGGGGATACCACCGAATTGATGGAGGTCCTGCATGAGGTATTTACCGCTAGGCTTGAAGTCCGCCAGTACCGGGGTTTCATCGCTCATCTTTTGGAAGTCGTCTAGCGTAATATCCACACCTACGGATTTACCAATTGCAATGAAGTGCAGCACTGCATTGGTACTACCACCTAGAATACCAATTATGCGAAGAGCATTTTCAAAAGCCTTGCGGGTCATGATATCCGATGGTTTGATATCTTTTTCTAGTAATATACGAATGTATTTTCCAGTTTCTAGGCACTCTGCTTTCTTCTCTTTAGAAACCGCCGGGTTAGAGGAGGAGTAGGGTAAGCTCATTCCCAAAGCTTCTATAGCAGAAGCCATAGTATTTGCGGTATACATCCCTCCACATGCTCCTGGCCCTGGGCAGGTGTGCTTGATAATACCTTCGTAGTCTTCATCTGATAGGTTTCCACAAATCTTTTGCCCTAATGCTTCAAAAGCGGAAACGATGTTTAAGTCCTCACCTTTATAGTGCCCTGGTGCAATGGTACCTCCATAAACCATGATAGAAGGTCTATCTAATCTTGCCATAGCCATGATGGATCCGGGCATGTTTTTATCACAACCCGGAACGGTAATTAATCCGTCATAGTACTGGCCTCCACAAATTGTTTCAATACTATCGGCAATGACATCTCTACTCACTAGGGAGTAACGCATTCCTTCAGTACCGTTGCTCATCCCATCGCTCACGCCAATGGTGCTGAATTTAAGGCCTACCATGTCGTGATTCCAGACGCCTTTTTTAACGTCTTCCGCCAGGTCGTCTAGGTGCATGTTACAAGTGTTACCATCGTAACCCATACTTGCAATACCGACCTGAGCTTTACCCATGTCCTCATCAGTTAAGCCTATACCGTAGAGCATAGCTTTAGCTGCGGGCTGTGTTTGATCTTGTGTAAATATACGGCTGTATTTGTTCAGCACTTTTTCATTAGATGATGACTTCATAATTTTCTTGTTCTAAAACGAGGTTTTTATATTTCTTTTGGATGACAGCCCCCAGTGTATCTTCCCATTTCCAAGGATACTGTACATCTTCTACTTTTTTAATTCCAATAACTTCTGCTGCTGTACCGCTTAAAAATGCACTATCAGCTGATTTGACTTCTTCTATGGAAATGGGCTTTTCCATGATCCGAATATTTAATGCTTTACAGATATCGATCACGGTCTGTCTGGTAATCCCAGGGAAGATCCCTTCTTTGGGCGGTGTGTAAATAACCAGATCTTTCTCTATAAATAAGTTTTCACTTGCTGCTTGAATGACATTGCCATCCTGGCCTACTAATAGCGCTTCATCGAAGCCTTTTTTATTGGCCTCACTGGTAGCCATTATGGCGCTGACATAATTTCCAGAAACTTTCCCCTTGGTAGCGTTTTGGGCTAGGTTGGGCTTTTTAATCGTCGAGAGGCATACTTTAATCTCCTGATGTCCTAAATACGGCCCCCATTCCCAGGCGGCAATCATGATTTCGGACTTCGAGGAAGGAGTTAGGTGCATGTTGTCTCCAGAGAAGACCAAAGGGCGTATGTAAGCATTCTGTAAGTTGTTCAGCTTTAGCAGCTCATAACTTTGCTCTATGAGCTCTTTATTGTTCCACTTGTACTCTAGTCCAATGGAGTCGCAAGCAGCCTTAAGCCGGTCAAAATGTTCTGCCGCTTTAAAGATCCTTGTTCCATTGTGAGTGGCATAAGAGCGCAGTCCTTCAAATGCACTAAACCCGTAGTGCAGAGACTGCCCGAATAAACTCACATTGGCGTCTTTAGCTTTAATAAATTTCCCGTTCAATAACAGGTGCGTTTCTTGGTCGTAATACTGCATATGAACTCCTTTTTTATATAAGTAAATGCCTCCCCATGCATACTTCTTTTTATTGTTTGCTCAAGTTAATAGGATTAAAATTACTGTGCAATAGGGTGGAGTAATTAAGTTGAAAAAAATTTATCGCTTTACTGATCCTATATTGCGAAATAATATTTCAATGGTTATAACTAAAATAGTGTTATATTTTAGTATTGGTAGACCAGAATTAAAAATAGTCTACTTTGACTTTG
>DXEZ01000220.1 GCA_019114715.1 Candidatus Sphingobacterium stercoripullorum
TTTTCTAAAGTAATAGATCATGATGAGTGCGATGATAACAAAAACTCCCCAAGTAGCTGCATATCCGTATTTCAACGTAAGTTCGGGCATATTGATGAAGTTCATGCCGTATACTCCAGCAATAAACGTAAGAGGTATAAAAATGGTCGCTACAACGGTAAGAGTTTTCATAATCTGGTTCATCCTCTGGCCTTGCATGGAGAAGAATAGGTTGATATCACTCTCGGTTGCATTTAGGAGGATGTCACATTCATCAATTATTGTTAGGCATAAATCTTTCAGCTCGTAATAATACTTGTTGAGCTCCTTTTCAATAGGCAGTTCACCTCTTTCAAATTTGGTGATGAAGTCCCGAAGCGGGAGGATCGATTTTTTAATGAAGAATATTTTCCTCTTGTTGGCTTCTAGGCTTTCTATTTTTTGGAACTTACTTTCTATTTTTGTGTTTGAGTCAGTGAATGCAGATTTCTCCTCTATATCATTGATAACACTGAAGTAGCCGTCTAAAAGTGATTCTACTATTATATATAGCAAATAGGGGATGCTCTTTTTACGAACCACGCCCTTGTTCTGCTTCAATCTCTCTTTAATGTGCGCAAAAATATAGTCTTGGCCGTTATGACACGATATAGTGCAGTTGTCTTTTAAAATGAGATTCACGTGAACCACCTTTCAGTCCTGACCAGTGGCTTGGAAAGTTTTTAAGGTGAGGAAGCTGTAGGAGTCAAACTGTTGAAACTTGGGCCGTTGATTGACATCTAAGATATCTTGAATGGTCAGTCTATGAATCCCGTTATTCTCGAAAAAAGTAATTAGTTCCTTGTCCTCACTAATGCCAGTTATATCTACCCATTGCGATGTGGCTTCATCCTTTTTAATGGTAAGCTCTGCTAGAGAAGGTGACTTCTCTTCTAGGAATTTTTCCGAAGAATAGGTGTACTTTACCCACGATGGGGCTACCGATGGGTCTTTTGTTGTCGCCCCAGTATAGGTGTAGCTGTTGGGATCTGCTAGTCTCCGGTTTAAGATGGGCTTTTTTATTTTTCGGTTTTTCATGCGTTAAATAGAATTGTTGAATGCTACAATGACTCTCGTTTATACTGCTGCACCAAGGTGCAGGTCTTATTTTTTATACCTTAATTCTAAGGTAATGTTTTTCTTGTGCTTTACCTAAATCCTTTTTTCGGACTAATTGTTAAGTAGAGTAACCGCAAAGAAAGGGAGTGGTTTGTTTGCTGATGGTAAAAATAACGGATTTGTTCGACAAAAATTAGCAATAACGGGCCGCTTTGCCGCCGTTAAACTTGGGCCTGGTGCTACATTCCTAGGAATATTAAGCGCTGAGAATTAGGGCGTACAAAAGTATTGGTTTGTCTAGGAATTCACTTTTAGTGTAAATAATGAGCCACAACGAATTTATGCATTGAACTTATTGGTTTTTTTATCAATTATTTTACCTATTTTCACCCCGAAAAATAAGTTTTCGGTACGCGTTTTAAAGTGTTTGGTTTCAGACCTTTGAGTGCAAATAATTAAAATATGAGGAAATTAGTAACATCGGTTTTAGTAACCTGTGCATTTGGTACTGCCATTGCGCAAACATCTAGTACAAAAGTTGACTCTGTCATAGTACATGGAGAAGATAAGTACAAGGTGGAAACAAATCATTTTTTTGATAACTGGATTGTTGGTGGAGGAGCCGGGGTACAGATGTACTTTGGAGACCACAACAGACAAATGAGATTTAAAGATCAACTGTCTCCAGCTTACAACGTTTATTTTGGAAAATGGTTTAGCCCAGGGATAGGAGTTCGCCTAGGTGCTAGTGGTTTAAAATTCAAAGGAGTGACTCAAAACGGTAGCCATTCAACAGGTACCAAATACGAGCACACATCTTGGGATGAGCACAGACTATACAACCAAGAAGTTGAATACTACCATATCCACTCGGATGTTCTATTTAATTTGAGCAATATTTTCGCAGGATACCGTGAAGATCGTTTTTATACCATTAGCCCTTACGTAGGATTGGGTTGGATGTTTACAAAGAACGAACCTAAAACCAACGAGGTAGCGGCAAATGCAGGTCTTTTAAATACTTTCCGCTTAAGCAAAGTGGTAGACTTAACATTAGATATTAGAGGAGCCTATGTTAACGATAGGTTTGATGGAGAAATAGGAGGTAGATACGGTGAAGGTTTACTATCTACAACTTTAGGTTTAGCATTTAAGCTGCCTAAACAAGGTTGGGACAGAGCGAGCTCAACTTTGGTTAAAGAAGTTGACCAAGCGAGCTACGATGAGCTTAATAAGTTAAAAGGTCGTGTGGATGAGTTGCTAGCAGATAACGATTTGTTACGTAAACAATTAGCTGATGCTAAAAACAACGAAGTTACTGATGTGATTGTTGAAAAGAATATCGTAGTAGCTCCTATTCTAGTTACTTTTAAAATCAATAAGAGTGAGCTTAGTAACGCTGCTCGCGTAAACTTAGGATTCTTAGCTCAGGCAATAAAAGACGGGGATTCAAGTGTAGTGTACAAAGTGACAGGTTATGCTGACAAAGGTACAGGAACACCGACAATCAACGACCGTTTGTCTAGAGAGAGAGCTGATGCAGTATACGACTGCTTAGTAAATGAGTTTGGAGTTTCACCTAGTCAATTAGAAAAGCATTACGAAGGTGGTGTTGATAATATGTATTACAACGATCCACGTGTAAGCAGAGCAGTTATTACAATTGCGAAATAAAAGCTATGCTTGCATAATAAGTTAAAAATAGACGTCTTTTAATTAAGATGTCTATTTTGTGCTTCACTATGTTAGCTATCAAGGAGTTTTATGGCCTAATGTGTTAAATAGTGTGAAAATATAAAATAATATTTTCAGGATTATTGGAGTTTGGCACAGATGTTGTTTAATATATAACTCATCATCATAATTAGGTTTATAATTGGTTAGTCTTAAGGGTTTCCATTCTCCCCGTTTGGAAACCCTTATTTTATGCGCTATTCCAAGGAAAGCCTAGGAAACACGGAAAATAAAAAGCGACAGAGTATATTAACCCCACCGCTTCTATTAAAGTAGCTCATTTTGCTTATCTACATAGCAACCTCATTTCCTTCTTTTTTCCATTGATTCATACTCCCATCAAAACTCTTGATGTTTTTAAATCCATTTTTCCGCATGATCGAGTAGGCGATACTTGCTCGAACACCACTTTGGCAGTGGACGATGGTTTCTTTTTCAGGGTCTAACTGATCTAAGTTGTTTGCTAATGTTCCTAAAAACAAATGTTTAACCCCAGGGATGTGCCCCTTTTCGTATTCAGCAGCGCCTCTTACATCTACTATCTGGGGATCATTTTGGTTGAGCTTGGCTTTTACCTCTTGGATATCTGCAATATTCGTTTTTTCTAAAGCGATTCCTAAGCTGTTGATGTCACTAAAAAAGCCGTAAATATTATCCATGCCTATACGCATGAGCTTTCTAGTAAGGTCTTCCCTTTTATCGGCATCAGCAAGCAGAATAAACTGCTCTTGGTAATCGATAATCCAGCCCATCCAGGTGGAAAATCCGTTGTTGCCCTCTATATTTATACTTCCCGGTAAATGTCCTTGAGCGAATTCTGACTTATGCCTCGTGTCGATGACAGTGATGCCGTTGTTATAGGCCGCTAAGAAGTCTTCTTTAGAAAGCATGACGTGCTGAGGCACCTGTACAAGTAAAGGGCGTTGCACTTTATTCAAGTGTTTCATTGTAGCGAAATACCTCGGAGGCTCGGGCTGGCCTTCTAATAAATAGTTTACAAAACCGCTTTCGTCATTTTTATACTGAAAAGCCCAATTTCTAATTTTTTCATAGCCTACCGTGGAGCTAGGTACGGCACCTAACGCTTTCCCGCAGGCCGATCCAGCGCCGTGACCGGGCCATATTTGCACAAAGTCAGGGATACTATCTATCTTCTTAATGGATAGGTACATCTGCTGAGCGCCTTTCTCTTGAGTACCTTTAATCCCTGCTGCCTTTTCCAATAAATCAGGGCGGCCAATGTCGCCTACGAATATAAAGTCTCCCGTAAAGAGCATGACAGGTTGATCGCTTGCTGGCGTATCGGTCAGTAGAAAGCTAATGCTCTCGGGAGTGTGCCCGGGGGTATGGATAACCTCTACTTTTAAATTACCTACTTGGATGCTATCCCCATCTTTAAGACCGTGGTGGGGAAATTCATAGATCCAGTCCGGTCCACCTTCGGCTGATAAATACAGTTCTCCACCAGTTGCTGCCGCCAGCTCCCTAGAGCCACAAAGGAAATCTGCGTGAATATGCGTTTCTGCAATGTGGGTGATTTGAAGTTTGTTTTCTTTGGCTATTTGTAGGTATACATCAATATCCCTTTGGGCATCGATGACCATGGCTACACCTTTGGCTTGACAGCCAATAACGTAACTAGCTTGCGCTAAGCTTTTATCGTAAACTTGTTGAAAAAACATATGTTAATCTTTTTATATAAAACGTTTATAAGTTCAGCTTGTTTTAATATCCCAAGTTCTGGTTTGTTTTTTTACTTAAAATAAGCATTAAAGTTTTATTTGTACGGATATAGTTGCTAGAGCTATAGGCCTAATGTGGCAGTTTGTTTTTAACAAGCCCGTAAATCCACGTGCCTACAATGGCTCCTAAAATTACTATTAATATAGGGAAATAGCCAGCACCCACTAGTACAAACATAGGACCTGGACATGCTCCGGCTAGTGCCCAACCCAGTCCAAAGACGGTTCCTCCGATGAGGTACCTGGCTATACTTTTGTCTTTATTAGCAATGACGATCTTCTGGCCGTTAATATCTTGGACTTTTTTCTTCTTTATTAATGCTGTTCCAATGACTCCTATAAATAATGCGGAACCCATCAACCCGTACATATGAATCGATTGAAAGTTGAACATTTCAAAGATTCGAAACCAAGATGCTGCCTCAGATTTGTACATAATTATGCCGAATGCAACACCTACAATTAAAAATGATAAATTTCTCATACTGTCTTTATTTGTAACTTGTTAACTCAACTGAAAATTAGTGGAAATATAAGGTGAACCATAATTAATCCTCCTATGAAAAATCCGGCTGTTGCAATCATGGAAGGAATCTGCAGGTTGCTTATGCCAGATATGGAGTGCCCTGAAGTACAGCCTCCGGCATAGCGTGCACCAAAACCAACCAGCAGTCCGCCGATTAATAATAAGGCTACTGTTTTTTTAGAGGAAACTCCTTGGTTGCCAAACAGCTCGCTAGGAAGGTATTCTTCGCCAGCGCCATTGAACCCGTAAGCGTTGAGAATTTCCACCGTTTTTGGATTGATATCGGGCGCTTGGTTTACCGATAGGAAATTTGCTGCTAGAAAGCCTCCAATTACTGCGCCAAGAACTACTAAAAGGTTCCATTTTTGATCTCGCCAATTGAAATTGAAAAAGTCAGCAGTTTTACCCGCACCGCACATCGTACACATAGTCCTCAGGTTCGAGGATATTCCAAAATTTTTCCCTAGAAACAGCAAGGTGAACATCGTTAGCGCTATTAGGGGGCCACTAATATACCAGGGCCAAGGTTCTAAAATCGATTCCATATCCTTTGATTAAATATTGATTACAAATATGTTATTAATAATAAGCAAAGTCTGTCACTTATGTCACATAAGAAATTGTTTAATGACTTCTTTTTAACCAACTACGCATAGTAAGCTCTTGAATTAGTCGTATATTTTAGAGGTAAATTAAAATTATAAAATATGAAAGTATTGGTAATAGGTGCTAGTGGAAGAGTAGGGTATCAGCTTGTGGAAACTTTGATTGAGGATGGGTACAAAGTGGTTGGTACAACTCGGAAAAAAGAAAAGCTTTTTAAAGACGCTAATTACGAGCAAATCAATTTAGATATTACGGGCCCATTAGACGTCATAGAAAAGGATATTCCAGAAAATACGGATGTTATTATTTTTGTTTCCGGTTCGCGTGGTAAGGATTTACTACAGGTGGATTTACATGGCGCAGTGAAGACGATGCAAGCGGCGGAAAATAAAGGCATTAAAAGGTATGTTATGCTAAGTGCGCTGTTCTCCCTGCAGCCTGATAAATGGTATACGCTTATAGATTATTACACGGCAAAGTATTTTGCTGATCTGTATTTGATGAATCAAACAAAGCTAGATTATACAATCGTCCAGCCTGGTTATTTAGCGGAAACAGCTGGCAATGGTAAAATTCAGGTCGATGAGAGTAAGTTAGATATTAAAGGGCAAGTATCTATTCGCAGCGTTGCACTGACGATTAAAGCGGTTATTAAGAATAAAAACACTATTGGAAAACGAATTCCATTTTTAGATGGAGATACAACTATTGATGAGGCTGTATCTCAGTTGTAAAAGCACTCTATGATGGGATAAAAACACCTGTTTTTATATTAAGTAAAAGAAATGTTAGGGAACTTTCAAGCTGATGGTGCTCTAGCATTTTTTGTTTTATAGAACTTTGCGGGGAACATGGCGGTTAAAGTTAAGTCATACCTTTATAATAGGTGGGTTTTGCTCACTCAACGCATAATCCTTGACTGCTAGGGAGGAGATGTATGTTGTCGTACATACTCTTAAATAAGGAACAATTTTTAGAATTATACGGTTTATTCAAAAAAACTTATTAATTTAGGATTGTAACAATCAAATAGACGTAAAAGCGAAAACTAACACACCAATCAAGTAAACTTATTAAAAACAATTAGTATCGATTTTTTAGGCTCTATTTAGTAAATCGGTTTAGCAACCATTTAAAATTCTAATATATGCATAGAAGTGTACTAAAAAGAACGGCAGATGCGAGTAAAGTCTCCTTGTTTGCCATGGCCCTGTTTTTAGGAGGGCAGAGTAGTTTTGGTACCCCAGTAACTACTCCTTTAAAACCAGTTGTAAATATAGAAATTGAAGATTTACAACAGACCATCACCGGGCGTGTGGTGAGTGTTTCAACGCAACGGCCCATTGCTGGTGTGACCATTAAGGTCAAGGGAACGGAAAAAGCTACCCAAAGCGATGAAAACGGTAGGTTTTCTATTGATGCGGAAGTTGGAGATGTTCTAGAGGCATCCTATTTAGGATTCCAAACTACTGAACACCTCATTAGCAGCGCTGCCAATAACACCATATTACTATCCTCCGTGGAGGAGGCTTTAGATGAAGTGGTGGTAATGGGTTACGGTACCCAGAGAAAAGGGGAAGTGACTTCAGCTGTATCCTCAGTGAAAGAAAAAGATTTTAATCAAGGAGGAATGAGAAACCCACTGGAACTTGTTCAAGGTAAGGTGGCAGGATTGAATATTACCCGTGCTCAGGGCGGTAACCCCAACTCATCTACGAATGTGCAGCTTAGAGGAATGTCCTCCATGCGTGGAGATAACTCCCCGCTGATTGTGATCGACGGTATACCTGGTGGGAGTTTAGATTTAATAAAGCAAGGCGATATTGAATCGATTGATGTGCTTAAAGACGGTTCTGCAGCAGCGATTTATGGTACTAGAGGAAACGGTGGTGTTATCCTTGTGACCACGAAAAAAGGTAAAGCAGGTACTCGAGAATTTGAATATCAGAACTACCTGCAAAAGGACTATATCGCTAAAAAACCAGACTTCCTGACAGCTGATCAGTTTAGAAATTATATTCAAGAAGGGGTGATCAATGCGGAGGATTACGGTTCGAGTACAGATATGTACGACGAGCTGATCAACCACGATAATGTCAGTCACTTTCACAACTTCATTGCTAGCGGTGGTTCTGAAAACTCTACCTACAGAGCTTCAATAAACTACCAGGATGCACAAGGTATAGCCAAAGAGAACGGCAGAGAGCAATTTGGTGGGAGGTTAAATATCATGCAGACGGGTTTAGAGAATCGATTGACCTTAACAGCAAATATTGTTGGAAACTTCAATAAAGCCAATCTGCTAGGCGGGAAAAGTGACGATAATAAAAACGTTCCCGATTTCGAGCAGGCTATACAAAGAAACCCAACAGGCCCTATCTTTAATGAAGACGGTAGCTATTTTGAGACCCAAGGGTACAATAACTTTAACCCTTTAGGGAGACTAGCCAATAGGCTCGATGAAAGAGACCAACAAACCTTCTCGGGGGATGCGAGGTTAAAACTACAGGTATTAGACGAATTGAGCGTTTCAGCCTTTGGTTCTTACGTGAGAGATACATGGAACGATAGGGCACATCGCTCTACGGAAGATTGGGATCAGCGCCCACAATCTGAATACCAGGGAATGGCCTATGCCTTTAAAAGAAACGAGTTGAACTGGCATAAAACTTTCGAGACTACGATCGACTACAATAAAACGTTCAATCAAAACCATAACTTGACAGGACTTCTAGGGTACAGTTACCAGTACTATACCTATGAGCGCTTTGATATGAGTAACAACGGTTTTACTACCGATGCGTTTTACGACTGGAATATGGGTGCAGGTACAGCTATCACCAACGATAAACTGCCTAGACCGACTATGGGATCCTTTAAAGAAGACAATACTTTGATTGCCTTTTTTGGGAGGATAAACTATAACTATGCCGATAAATATTTTGTTTCCGCAATTCTAAGAAGAGAAGGATCTTCACGCTTTGGTGCCAATAATAAATGGGGTAACTTCCCGGCGATTTCTGCAGGGTGGACGCTGACAAATGAAGAGTTTTTCCAAGTGGAGGCTATCAACAACTTAAGGGTTCGTTTAGGATATGGGGTGACTGGAAATCAAGGTTTCCCGAACTACCGTTCTTTAACGCTTCTTTCAACAGGAGGAGTTTATCCACAAAATGGAATTTTCTTTCAAACCTACGGACCTAGTTCTAACCCGAACCCTGACTTGAAGTGGGAGCAGAAAGCAGAAACAAACTTTGGAATTGACTTTGGAATTTTGGGGAATAGAATATCTGGTTCTTTAGACCTGTACTCCAGAAAAACAAAAGATTTACTCTACGAGTATAAGGCGCAGCAGCCAGCCTACGCCAGAGAAAATATATGGTATAACGTGGGAGAGATTTCCAATAAAGGAATTGAGCTTTTCGTATCGGCGGAGATTATGCGTAAGAATGACTTTTCATGGAGCATGGATCTGGCAGCAAACTATCAGCAATACAAGTTAACCAAGCTCTCCAGCGATCAGTTTAAAAACAACTGGTTAGAATATGGAGGACTTCCTTCTCCTGGGAATCTAGGGAATGCAATTAGACTAGAGGAAGGAGGGGAAATCGGACAATTTTATGGAAAACGATTTGCCGGATTTACAGATGACGGTAAGTGGCTGTTTTATAAAGCAGATGGCTCAACAGGTACGTCAGCTGAGATGTCTTCAGAGGATTTGACTTACATAGGTAATGGCGTGCCTAAGTACAATGCTTCGTTGACCCAGCGTTTCAATTATAAAGGATTTGATCTAACTCTATTCTTCAGAGGTAAATTTAAGTTCGATATTTTAAATACACCTGATTTGTATTTTGGTAATAAAAAATGGTTGCCCAATAACGTGCTGTCCTCAGCTTTTGGTAAGCACGATATGATTAACGATGACCCGCAATATTCAGATTATTACCTGGAAAATGGAAGCTTCGTTAAGCTTGATAACATAACCTTGGGTTATAATATCAAAACCAATACCCCTTACTTAAGAAATCTATATGTCTACTTGAGTGGAAGGAATATAGCCACATTTACAGGGTATAGCGGCCTGGATCCTGAGATTCAAGATGCGGGTTTTGAGCCAGGGATTGATTGGAGAGGATTTTATCCTCGTACAAAATCATGGAGTCTAGGAGTACAAGTTGGATTTTAAACTTAAAAGTGATGAAAAATAAAATATCAAAACATATATACTGGGGAGTAGCTTTTACCTTTGCTTTATCTGGATCTTTGTCTAGTTGTACGAATTTGGATGAAAATGTTTATTCAGAGGTTAAGGAGGAAAACTTCTACAGCAATAAAAGAGAGATTATGCAAGCGGCCCTTAGGCCATACACGCATATGCAGGCATGGTTAGCGCCAACGGGACAGAATGGACATTATTACCATTCGGAACTCAGTGCAGATCAAGTAGCTTGGCCGCAAAAAGGTCGCCACGGTTACGATGGTGGTGATCATATCCGGCTGCATTACCATACATGGACTGAAAATGAAAACCGGCT
>DXEZ01000221.1 GCA_019114715.1 Candidatus Sphingobacterium stercoripullorum
CCCAATCTTGAATTGCACCAGCCACAATTTCACTTGCCGAGGCCGTATTTTCATTAATTAAAAGCACTAGGGGTTCATCGGCCGCAACGCCATCGCCATCGGAAAAATACTCACTTCTAGGTTCATGTGCCCCTTCGATATAAACCATCAGTCGCTTATCTTGAAAGAATTCTCCAGCCACTTTTACAGCGATGTGGAAGTATCCTCCCCCGTTATTTCTTAGGTCTAAGATAAGCTTCTGCATCCCTTGCTTTTTAAGCTCCTCTAAAGAGTGGCGAAACTCCTCTGCTGTTTTAAGTCCAAAACGACGAAGTTTAATATAACCCACACCAGGCTCAAGCATGTAAGCCACGTCTACTGAGCTCACTGTAACTTGATCTCTAATAACAGTAATAATAAAGGGGTCGGAAGACTCCGGTCTCTCCACTTCTATATCCACCGTAGTACCTCGCCTACCGCGCAGCAGCTTTTCCACTTCCTCCCTGGCGATATGTTTCCCAGATACAGTCTGACCCGCAATCCTAAGCAATTTATCGCCGACTTTAAAGCCTGCAATATCAGCCGGCCCTTCGTTTATCAATCCCACAACAATTAGAGTGTCATTCAAGTTAAAATACTCTAAACCAATCCCCTCGAATGTACCCTCCAATGCTTCGGAGTGGTCCTTTAAGCTTTTAGGAAGCAAATAACTGGAGTAAGGATCTAGATGGGATATTATATGATGAATCGCACCATTTTCTACCGAATCCATATTCAGGCTATCCACATAATAGGTTGAAACTAAATCGATCAGCTGCTGGACTTTATTGACATTAGCCGGAGTACCAATGGGGACAAGTATAGGCGCTGTTGGGGAGTTTCTATTTTGCTTATAAAAAGCCTGCCCCAAAACAATGCCTAAAGCGAGTACAGCAGCATAAGAAGCTGCTATGATGATATTCCGCTTGGTCGTTTTGTCCATGTGTTTTACTATTGCAAAACTATAAAGTTAAATTCAAATTTCAGCATGAAGAATGTACAAAAATCTTATAGTAATTCATAGTTTATTATTATTAATTTTGCAAATTGAATAAAAGAGGAGTATTACGTGCATACAATTGAACCATACTACAATTGGAGAGGCTTATATGTTGCTGCTGAGGACAATCGATCCCCTTTTTATGGCGTAGAATACAGTGAATTTTTCTTCGATAAGAAGATCTACGATCACCTAGTTCACCCTCAGTGGGATGAATTTGGATCCAACACCTTGTATTTAAAAGTACTGTTTGCTTGTTACGAGAGGAATTTTGCTATCATTGAGCTGCTTGGAGAGTGGAATGACCTCTTATACAATGATATCATGACCCTCAAGCGGGACTTCATAGACCTATTGATTGATCAGGGGATAGATAAGTTCATCCTGATCGGCGAAAATGTCCTGAATTTCCATGGGTCTGATGATTCCTATTACCAGGAATGGTTTGAAGACATCCCCGATGGATGGATTATTGGCATTAATTTCTCAGACCACGTCACCCGAGAATTTCAAGAGTTTTTAATTGATTATTATATACTACTAGGCGGAAACTTCAATCGTGTATCCTGGCGGACTGTGCATCCCAATAAGCTTTTCGACCTTTTAGAAGGACAGATCCAAAAAAGATTAAGCTATTGACTTTCAAGTGATGCGGCGCCGTGCATTTGTAGGTATAATTTATTAACTTTGCCTGAGTATTAATTATTAAATCAGCCATTCATATTATGTCATATAGAATAGAAAAAGACACTATGGGGGAGGTCAAAGTACCTTCCGATAAGTATTGGGGTGCACAAACTGAACGTTCTAGAAACAACTTTAAGATTGGAGCACCGGCAAGCATGCCTTTAGAAATTGTTTACGGTTTTGCTTTTCTTAAAAAAGCAGCTGCTTATGCCAACAACGAGCTAGGTGTACTAGAGGAAAAGAAAAGAGACGCAATTGCACAGGTGTGCGATGAGATTCTAGAAGGAAAGCTCGATGATCAATTCCCTTTAGTTATCTGGCAGACTGGTTCTGGTACCCAATCCAATATGAATGTCAATGAGGTTGTAGCAAATCGTGCTCAAGTCCTAGCCGGAGGAGAAATCGGAAAAGGCGAGCCGATATTAAAGCCTAACGACGATGTCAACAAATCTCAATCTTCCAATGATACCTTCCCTACAGGGATGCACATAGCTGCTTACAAAATGGTGGCAGAGGTGACCATACCTGGAGTGGAGCAATTGCGCAACACCTTACAAGCTAAGGCAAAAGAATTTAAAGATATTGTAAAAATCGGAAGAACGCATTTAATGGATGCTACTCCGCTTACATTAGGTCAGGAAATTTCTGGCTATGTAGCCCAGCTTGATTACGGATTGAAAGCCTTAAAAAACACGCTGGATCACCTGTCCGAGCTGGCTTTAGGAGGAACTGCAGTAGGTACAGGCCTAAACACGCCAAAAGGATACGATACATTAGTGGCGCAATACATTGCGGACTTTACAAAGCTTCCTTTTAAAACCGCTCCCAATAAATTTGAAGCACTTGCTGCACACGATGCACTGGTTGAGACGCACGGCGCATTAAAGCAATTGGCTGTTGCATTAAATAAAATAGCCAATGATATTCGTATGCTTGCTTCAGGGCCGAGATCAGGAATTGGTGAGATCATCATCCCAGCGAACGAACCCGGTTCATCCATCATGCCTGGAAAGGTTAACCCTACACAATGTGAAGCATTAACCATGGTTGCTGCGCAGGTTATGGGTAATGACGTTGCTATCACTATCGGTGGTACTCAAGGTCAATATGAATTGAACGTTTTCAAGCCGATGATGGCTGCCAACTTCTTAGAATCGGCACGCCTTATAGGTGAGGCTTGTGTCAGCTTTGATGAGCACTGTGCTCAAGGCATAGAGCCCAATAACGAGAGAATCCAAGAGTTACTTGATAACTCCTTGATGCTCGTTACGGCATTAAACACCAAAATAGGCTACTATAAAGCAGCGGAAATTGCACAAACTGCGCACCAAAACGGTACGACTTTAAAGCAAGAGGCTGTAGCTTTAGGATACTTGAGTGAAGAGGAATTCGATGAGTGGGTAAAGCCAGAGAAAATGGTAGGTGAAATCAATATTTAATAAAACACTTGTGAACAAAAAAACATCCACATTTCTTTCGGCATGCATACCTCTGGTATGCATGCTTTTCTTTATTTCCTCCTGCGAGAGACACTCCACACTACAAACCGAGGGAGAACCTGCATTACACGGTGTATGGGTCCAAGAAAACCCGCCCTATGAGAGCGACCTTCGTAACTTCACAAGCCATGAATTTAAATTTGTTTGTGACTCGGTATATATTACGCTCAAAGTACGCGAGGACGTTCAAAAAATTCCTGACAGTTGCTACAACGATGGCCAGTGGGAAGAATATGCAAAAGCGGTCTATGTCACGCGGCAAGACAGCTTAATTATGGAAGGTATATATTGTAAAAGCGATGGCGGGCTTAAAGTAGCCGGCTGTTACCGAGAAGGGCAGTTTGGTCCTCGGTATAAAATTACACATCTCTCCGAAGACTCTCTGGTCTTGAGCGATAGAAGCAGCCTAGTTCCAATTGTTCTAAAGAAAACAATGCACATAGATTGCGAGCCCAAGGAACGCTGGGAATATTAAAATGATTTGAAATGCTTCTTTCTATTTTCCAGACTGAAGCATTTTCTTTTGTAAGTTATCTTCAATCTGCAGGAGTTGCTTCTCCGCTTCTCTACGCTGAACCCTTCCTTCTTTTTGAATTTGTAACACCTCCTCAATAGTGGATAATATATCCTCATTGGCTTTTTGAATGGTCTCTATATCCACAATGCCCCGTTGCGTTTCTCGAGCCACCTCTATGGTTGATGTTTTCAGCATTTCACTGTTCTTTCTTAGCAGTTCATTTGTAGCATCATTAACAGCCTTCTGCGCTTCTAATGCCTTTTGAGTATGTGCAATTCCTAAAGTTAGGACCATCTGATTCTTCCATAGCGGGATAGTGTTCACCAAACTTGATTGAATCTTCTCCATCAGCGAGCTACTGTTATTTTGAATCATCCTGATCTGGGGTGCTGATTGCAAAACCACCATCCGGGTTAACTTCAAATCGTGCAACTTCTTATCAAAGCGCTCAACACGCTGTTGCATATCATTCAATTGCTGTACATCGTTTGGATCTGACGACTCCTCTGCCTTTGCTCTCATCTCAGGAAGAATCTCTTTAGTATACTCCTGCAGCTTCTGCTCGCCCGCTTCGATATACAAAGAAAGCTCTTTAAAATGCTCTTGGTTGTATTGAAACAACTTATCAAAGAGCTTTACATCTTTATGCAAGTTTTTGTAATGCCCTTCTAGCTTGAGCTCCACTTGGTGAATGCTTTTCTCAACCGAAGTATACTGCGTTCGCATTCTCTTAATCCTTTGCTGTAAAGAATTAAAAAATGGCAATAAAGGCTTCTTACCGACCTTTTGATTGAAATTTTTAATCTGCGATTGTAGATCAAAAAGTATCTCTTCCGCACCATTGAGGTCTTTCCCCTTGACTTGCTTGAGCACTTCAGTAGAAAAAGAATTCACTTTCTCCTGACTGTCTACTCCATATTGAATGATGTCTGAGGTAGACTCTAAATTGATATTGTTCTTATATTCCTGGATTTTCTTCTCCTCTTCGGCTGAAAAGGTAACCTTCACATTATCACTAGTGATTTCTCCATCTTTCGAACTTAAATTCAAATTGCTCATAATGTATTTTTTTAAAGTATTACTTTAATAGCTTCCTATTTCTTAATGATTGCATATACGCTTCGGTCTCCGCAGAAAATCCTATCAGGGAACTTTCGTAAAAGTCAGTCACCTCTTTTTCAATAGCAGCCTCTGCCTGAAGGATAATATGCTGCAGCCGCGCTATATTGTCTTTTCGGAACTTATCCGGCAGATTACTCTCTTGGAGTTCGCAGTATTTCTTTAGCGTATGTAAAAGAGTTTCATGACGAATAACAAAACGCTCTGCCAGCATCATATCGTTCGTTTTTAGAATGTTAAAAAGTTCAATGATACGAGCAATCGTTCGCTTAAAAGCGACTGACTTTACCCGCCCTTTATAGTACCACAAGCGGTTTATAAAAATATTTACATCCACTTCTTTAGTGCTTAATAGCAAGCGATTGGCAGAGCCAATAGATGGTACCCAATGCAATTCCTGCCAAGCAGACATATCCATACGCTGCAAATAGGGTCTCGACCAAGACAAAAGCAGCCCGTTGCCCACTATATAGGATACGAATGAACCTCCAAGGGTTAAGAGCATGGCCTGGCTAAGTGTCCCAAAGTTGACAATAAAGCTACCCAATAGGGCTAGCTCTGCAAATAGGGCAATCATCCCAAGCCACATCCAAGAGCGAACCTTCACTTTCCTAGCTTGACCGATCATCACCAGTGGGTATACATGAATGGGAATAGGTAAAAACAAAAAGATAGATAGCACTACCCATTTTAAGTGCTTTAACCTTTCCCAAATATTCGTTTGAAGTTTAATCTTTATCATATGCACCTCGTGTTAGCCCTCTTATTACAACCATTCATCTTAGTCTTGCCTAGATCCACTAAAAGTTTAAAGTGGTTTAGATCATCCAAAATCAAGGGCTTGCTAACACTTAAATTTAAATATACGACTATTTTCGTTCTACTCTAGATAATTATGTGGGAATTTCAGTTAATCAAGCATAAAACCTTCTCGATGCAACAGGTAGAACAAGCGGCAAAACCCTACTCTAATACTACAAGGCAGTGGGTCCAATCGGCACCCCAATTTTTATGATGGTTGTTACATGCAGTGGAAAGGCAATAAAACGCCACCAAGGAGCTACCTCTAACAAACTGGAAATTTTAGATCAGTAATTACGCATTCAACCGGTCAATACTTTCTAAGGCACTGGTCAGCTCCTCTGGCCGAGCGGTTCCAATAAGCAGTTTCTTTTTGTTTGTAAACTCAAGCTGTAAACCCCAGTTTCCAGAAACATTATACGCC
>DXEZ01000005.1 GCA_019114715.1 Candidatus Sphingobacterium stercoripullorum
TAACTCCAATAAGAATTGCTAATATATAGGCACCTATCTCCATACAAGGGCCAAAACTAAGGAAAATAAACAGAAATCATTGAAAACACCAACAAATATAATACTCTATAAATCAGGTAGATTAAGTAAACATCTAATCCTCATCGTCCTCTCCCAGCCAAGAGTCCTGGAGTTTATCAATTAGCCTTCTATCTCGTTTTGTAGGTCTCCCAGCACCTCTTTCCCTTTTTAAAACAGGAGCAAAAAACGCTGATTTATAAGCATATGTTTCTTCTTTTGGTGTCAAATCTTTGTAATGCGCTAAGGCAGTTTGGTAGTCCCCCCGCCTAGCAAGCAAAGCAGTTACTTCAATCACCTTTTTCTCCACGCCCTTTTGAATGGTGAAAACATCACCGATATCAACTAGGTAAGACGGCTTGATACTTTGTCCATTCAGCTTAACCTTACCTGCTTTACAAGCTTGAGTCGCTAAACTCCTTGTTTTAAACATACGGATTGCCCACAAATATTTATCAACTCTTAGCTTTTCCTCTTTTTTATCCATATCTATAACTTTGAGTATTAACAAAAATAGCCATATTTGTATGAACTTAACAAAAGTCAGGAAAGACTTAAGTCATTTTACGGTTCAACACCGTATATAACAATTTCTTCATTATGGAATTTGCACAAGAACAAGACATTAAAAAGGCCCTCGACACCCTGCATAGTGGTGGGGTTATTTTATATCCAACGGATACAATTTGGGGGATTGGCTGCGATGCGACCAACCCTGAGGCAGTAGAAAAGGTATATGAAATAAAAAAAAGAAGCTTAGAGAAAAGCCTTATTATTCTATTACACACAGACTATCAGCTTCAAAGTTATTTGAAAGAGGTTCCAGAGATCGCCTACGAGCTCATAGAATACAGTGAAAAACCATTGACTATTGTTTATTCCGAAGCTAAAAATCTCGCAGAAAACTTAATAGCCCCAGATGGATCCATTGGAATCCGCGTGGTGGACCACCCATTCTGTACGCCCTTATTACAGCGGTTCCGCAAACCTATAGTTTCTACATCGGCAAACTTCAGTGGTCAGCCCAGCCCTAAAAACTTCCAGGATATTTCAGATGATATTTTGGGCTTAGTAGACTATGTCGCAGAATACGGTCAGCATCAAATAAAAGATGCCAGTCCCTCCACTATAATGCGTCTCCATAACAACGGCGAATTTAAGTTTTTAAGGAAGTAGTTTTATGAATGGAACTTTAACCTTCAATGCTGGAGGAAACCTCATCGACCTACAGCGCCCAAAAGTAATGGGCATATTAAATTTAACGGAAGATTCTTTTTTTGACGGGGGAAGATACAGCTCCTTTGAGCTAGCTATACGCAAAGCTGAGGAACATGTTCTTAATGGTGCAGATATTTTAGATATTGGTGCTTGCTCCACGCGTCCAGGTGCAAAAATGATTAGCCAAGAGGAAGAAATAAATCGGCTACTACCTTTAGTCGAACAATTAAACAAAGCAATTCCACAGATTCCAATTTCTATAGATACCTTTAGAGCGGAAGTCGCAAAAAGAACAGTTGAAGCAGGAGCTAGCATTATCAATGATATTTCTGCGGGGCAGCTTGATAGTAAGATGTTCACGACAATAGCAGAGCTTCAAGTCCCTTATATCATCATGCATATGAGAGGAACACCAGAAACCATGCAAAGCTTAACCGACTACGATGACCTAGTTAACGATATAGCCTTTTATTTTGGAGAAAAAGTTGCAGCATTACGAAAATTAGGTGTTAAAGATATTATTTTAGATCCAGGATTTGGATTATTTTCTAAAACTTTAGAACAAAATTACGAGCTTTTAAAAAGACTAGAAGAATTGCATTACTTTAATCTACCCATACTTGCGGGGATTAGCCGAAAATCGATGATCTACAAAAAGCTAGGGGTCACTCCAGATGAAGCATTGCACGGCACAATAGCTCTAAATGCGATTCTACTACAAAAAAACACCCATATTTTAAGAGTTCACGATGTAAAAGAAGCAAAAGAACTAATAAAACTTATATATTAGCAGATTGATCATAAAAACCTTATTCGCTCGTGAGTAAAAAAATAAAAGACACCATTATAATTGGGTTTGCTTTATTTGCCATGTTTTTTGGCGCCGGCAACTTGCTACTCCCACCCTATATTGGCTTACAAATAGGAGAAAACATTGCTGTAACTATTCTAGCTTTCGGTCTAACCGGTATACTTCTCCCATTTTTCGGGATTTTAGCAGTGGTGCAGTCTGGAAATTCCATTGAAGATCTAGGTAAGAGAATACATCCTTTTCTCGCACCGATATTAGGGAGCGTCATCATGCTTTGCATTGGGCCTATGATTGCAATTCCTAGAACTGGCGCAACAACCTTTGAGGTTGGAATTTTACCCATATTCCCCAACTTCAATCCTATAATAGCCTCGGTATTATTTTTTACTACAACTTGGCTCCTAACAATCTCCCCTTCTAAAGTGGTAGATATTATAGGGAGCTATCTAACACCTCTTTTGTTGGTGTTACTAGTTCTTTTAGTAACCGTTGGAATCGTATTCCCACTAGCGCCTGCTACTGACAAAGGGCTTGCTGCTGCTCCATCGTTTTCATTGGGATTTACAGAAGGATACCAAACTTTGGATGTTCTAGCCTCGGTAATATTCGCAGGGATAATCATTGCTTCAGCAAACTCAAAAGGGTATCAATCGCTAAAAGAAAAAAATTCAGTAGTAATAAAAGCGGGAATACTCTCAGCCAGCTGCTTATTTATCATTTACGGAGGATTAATTTATTTAGGTGCAACAACGGACATCAAAGACTCGAGTATCTCCCGCTCAAGTTTATTGATTCACATCGCGCAATCTAACCTGGGAGTGTATGGCATGTATGCGATTGCTGTTAGTATCGCTCTTGCTTGCCTTACGACTGCCATTGCATTAACTTCTGCAGTAGGAATATTCTTTTCCAGACTCACCAACAACAGACTATCTTACAAGTTCTTAGTAACAATATGCTGCATCATATCGGGTGTTCTTTCAATTAGCGGCGTCGACAAAATCATCCAATTTGCATACCCTCCGTTAGTTTTGGTGTATCCTATTGTGATCACCTTGGTATTATATCTGGTTATATTTGGCAAGTCCATTAAATCTAGAGCTCCCTATATCGGAGCATTGATCGGCTCGGGAATCGTAGCAGTGTTAACGTTTTTTAATCAGTTGAATTTCTTTGAAGAATCAACCCTAGAAACACTTCATAAGATTCCTTTATTTGAAATGGATTTAGCGTGGATCATCCCGTCTATTATTGGGTTTATCATCGGTCTACTCATCAGCCCTAAAAAACCAGCCGCCATTTAAAACAAAAAACCATTGTACAATTTAAATCGTATACAATGGTTTCAACTATAATATATAGAACAATAGGGCTACCTCACGGTGCTTCCAGGCTTTACGGCAATCGTTGGATGAACAAAATCCAATGTTCCATCTGCGTCTTCGGCCATGAGAATCATCCCTTGGGAAGTAATCCCTTTGATTTTCCTAGGCTCTAGGTTCATCAGGACAGTGACCTGCCGTCCAATGATATCTTCGGGTTTAAAGAACTCCGCTATACCTGACACCACGGTCCTTTGATCCACCCCTGTATCGACAGTAATCTTTAAAAGTTTCTTTGTTTTCGGAACCTTTTCTGCAGCGACAATAGCACCTATACGAATATCCATTTTCATGAAGTCATCAAAATCAATGCTCTCTTTAACTGGCGTATTGTTTACTTGCTCCAATTTCGCTTGCTCCTTCGCCTCCTCCAGCTTTTGCAATTGTAATTCGATTTGTTCGTTGGTTATTTTCTCAAATAACAAGACGGACGGATTAAAGACGGTACCTTTTGGTATAATATTCATCTTGTTAAGATTATCCCAAGCGCTTTCAGAAGAATAGTGAGTGCCAATCATAGATTTAATTTTCTCTGCAGTTTTTGGCAAAAATGGCTGAGCCATTATACCAAGCTTACCTACAATTTGAGTAGCTACATACAATATAGTCTTGACTCTTTCAGGATTCTCTTTAACTAACTTCCACGGCTCTTGATCAGCAAGATATTTATTTCCTAACCGAGATGCATTCATAAATAGCGCCTGAGCTTCTCTAAATTTATAATTCAAAATAGCTTGCTCAATTTCGGCTGGCAGCTCATTTAAGGAATCCAGCACCTGCTGATCTTCCGGGTTTATAGGAAGGCCGAACTGCACTTCTCCATTATAATATTTGTGAGTCAACACCATGACTCTATTTACGAAGTTCCCTAAGATAGCTACCAATTCATTATTCACACGCGCCTGGTAGTCTCTCCATGTAAACTCACTGTCGGCAG
>DXEZ01000222.1 GCA_019114715.1 Candidatus Sphingobacterium stercoripullorum
AGTTCAAATATTACAAATAATTTGTCTATATATCAAAAAGAAAACAACTACTTAACTCAACCTATTTAAAAGTGCATGAGATAATCCATTTAATAGCACCTTCTTTCCTTCATCAACCGGCAAACTTTCAAGAATTTTAAAAGCTTTATTACTATAGTATTCTTTAAGCTTTGTTGCTTCTTCAAGCACATTGTGCTCTCTATATAAAGCCATCACCTGTTGGATTTTATCTTGCTCACGGTCGTAATTCCTATGCAGTGTGATTTTCAATTCTCCCCTATCTTTTTCCCCTAACCGCTCCATGAGTGTAACAAGTAAGATCGTCTTTTTATTTTCAAGAATATCCCCTCCTATTTGTTTGCCGACTCTATTTTCATCTCCATAAACATCTAAAATATCATCCTGAAGCTGAAAAGCAATTCCTAGGTTCACGCCGTACTCGTAGATAGCCTGCTGATTAGTTGCATTAGCACCAGCGCAGATAGCACCCATTTTCAATGCACACCCCAGCAAAACGGAGGTTTTTAGGCGTATCATATCTATATACTCTTGCTTACTAATGAAATCTAGGCTCTCAAAGTCCATATCTAGCTGCTGTCCTTCGCACACTTCCACAGCAACTGCATTAAATACCGCTAATACTTCAGCGAGAATAGACTCGCTACACCTAGAGATCATCTGGTATGCTTTTACCAACAGTACATCTCCCGAGAGGATTCCTACATTGGTATTCCATTTCTTATACACTGTTTCTTTTCCCCTTCTTAATGGGGCATTATCCATAATATCATCGTGTATCAGTGTAAAATTATGGAATAGCTCAATGGCAAGAGCTAAAGGCATTACATCAGAGCGATCTTGCCGACCAAACAATTCAGCACCTAATAAAACTAAAGCGGGGCGGATTCTCTTTCCTCCCAAGTCAAACATGTAAAGTAAAGGTTCATATAGTTTTTTAGGAGCAGCAGGTAATTGAATAGCAGCTAATGCTTCCTCTATTTCCTTAACGTAAGGTTTAATCCTTTCCATATCTCGTTTTTTTCTAGTGCGAAGATAAGTATTAATATCATTATATGCAGAGGGCTGCAGACTTTTCAAGCTTCCTAACCTATGGATCTAACCCACAAAATCCTTGCACAAGAAGCTCCAAAAGCCTTGACAGAGTATCCTATAGTGAATATTCGAGAATTGTTAGCCGATAGTTCACTTTTTTTAACCATCTTGCATTTAAAATCAAGTCGCCAAAACATGCGTATTTTTATCATTCATAATTATTATCAAGATCCTGGCGGTGAAGATGGCGTGTTTCACCAAGAAGCACAATTACTCGGTAAAACACATACCGTAAAGACCTACTCAAAAAAAAACAAAAAAGGACTTAAAGGGCTTAGAGACTTCCTATTTTACCCTTATAATATATTCAATACAAGGCAGGTATTACGGGAGATAGCTGCTTTCAAGCCCGATGTTGTGCATATACACAATTTGCATTATACATTCGGACCGCAGCTTATCCAAGCAATCAAAAAGAGGGGCTATCCTCTCGTGTTTACGTTGCACAACTTCCGGCTATTATGCCCGTCGGCAACTTTATTTCAAAAGGGTAAGGTTTATAAAAAGAGTCTAAAAAACGGATACCCTTTTCAGGCCGTAAAAGATAAGGTACTCGATAACAGTTGGTTTAAAACTTGCTGGACTGCATGGACTTATTACCTGCATCGCCAGCTGGGGACCTTCTTAAAAGTTGACAAATACATAGTCCTTTCTGAGCTTACAAAGCGGCTATTGCAGGGACCACCCACTCATATTCCCGACCAGCAAATCTCTATAAAGCCCAACTTCATTCCTCAAAAATATGCGGCAATAGGAACGGAGAAATCAACACCTCGAGGAAGTGATTTCTTATACATCGGGAGGCTCACCCAGGAAAAAGGGATTTTAAAACTTATGCATCATATAAAGGGCACAAACTTGAAGCTAAATATAGCGGGAGACGGCCCCCTTAAGGGAGAAATAACACATCTATGTAAAAAACATCCCGATCAATTCCATTACCTGGGGTTTCAGTCCAAGGTGCAGATCGCACATTTATTAAAAACATGTACCGCATTAGTATTTCCATCGGTATGGTACGAAGGGATGCCACTCACCTCCCTAGAGGCTTTATCAGCAGGGACTCCTATTATAGGTAGCAAGCTCGGGGTACTCCAAGAAATGATTAAACCGGGACAAACGGGTCTACTTTTTGACCCTCATTCAAAAAACGATACTTTAAACACCCTAAATAAATGGTTATCTTTGACAGAAGCTTCAAAATCAATTATCGGTAGTAATTGCCTAAATGAATATCGAGAACATTATTCAGAGGCAATAAATCTACAGAAGCTGGAAAGGATATATAAAGACGTTTTAAAGGCAAATAAAACAAAAACACATGAGTAATATTATTATACGTGACGAATTAGGAATAAAAGACCAAATCATCGAAACGCTGCATACGGTAATCGACCCCGAGTTGGAGCCAGCAAGTATCGTTGACATAGGTTTGGTTTATGAAATCATCACCAAGGAAGACGGCACTAGCAAAGTCATCATGACGCTTACGGCCCCTGCTTGTCCTGTAGCTGGACAGTTAATGGAAGAAGTACAGCAAAAAATCGGAAAGTTAGATAAGGTCAAAAAATCTCTGGTTGAGCTTACTTTCGAACCGCCTTGGACTAAAGACATGATGAGTGAGGAAGCTAAACTAATGCTTGGATTGTTTTAACCCAAGCCTAGTTCAAAAATTACAATTACCCATTTACAAGATGGTAGATGGGTAATTTATACTGCATCGACAAGTTTAAAGGTTCCATCAGACTTTTGTTCTGCCTTCCCAATGGTTATGTTTTTGGAGTGGTAGAACAGGTAAATCCATCCTTCTTCTCTACCCTTTTCCCAGTACTGCTTTCTTAAATCTCTTGCAAGCCTACCATCCAAGTCATATTTAGCGACAAAGCTTACGAAAAGCTCCTCGGGCTCGGGCAATACGTCGCCACCAAAAAAGCATTTCCCCAGTTCTGTATCTATAAAAAACACTTGATGGTTCGCTGTATGAGCGCCATTATGCTTGAACTCAATAAAACCATCCACCTCACCATCGCCCTCCACAAAAAGCATTTTATTGGATTTCTCAAGGATATCGAAAATCTCTTGTATCTCTGGCTCAGCTGTTTTCCTAGCTTCCTGCCACTCACCTTCTTGGATCACATACTTCGCATTTGGAAAGGTTATCTCCCCAGTTTTCGTATCTGCTAGACCGCCTACATGATCTTGATGCAAGTGCGACATTAACACGTAACGAACTTCTAGCGGGCTAAAACCTAGCTTGCGAATGTTCTCGGTGATGATTAGCTCTCCATTCTCCTGACGGTGTCCTAAGCCCGCATCACAAAGTACGAGGCCATTGGGTGTATCAATTAAAAACGGATGAACGTGAATAAAAAGAGAACCCGGACGATCTTTAGGATCATGAATTTTAGGATCAAACGGTTTGAAAACCTTAGTTTTATCTACCGAATAAGACCCTTCGTATAAAGAATAAATTGCACTCATATTTTTCAAGTAAAAATTCATAAAGGTAAAAGATAGGACATTTGCTTATCTTTACGCTCAAGAGGACAAATATATGGAAAAAAGATGGGTAGTTAAACCAATTCATGACAAGCAAGCAGTCTATGAGCTAAGTCATGAACTCGGCATAAGTAATATATTAGCACGGCTTTTAGTGTTACGAGGGATTTCTACTTTTCAACAATCCAAAGACTTCTTTAGGCCATCATCCAACCAAATCCACTCTCCCAGCCTACTCAAAGACATGGACCTCGCTTTATCTCGAATTATGCGAGCCATCGAAACTGAGGAAAAAATATTAATTTATGGAGATTACGATGTGGATGGCACCACAGCCGTAGCGTTACTCTACCAATTTATTCGCAATGAACTGGGCTATAAGTTACTTTCTTATTACATTCCAGATCGCTATAATGAAGGGTATGGCGTTTCCAAACAAGGGGTGAAATACGCCATTGAAAGCGGATATACACTGATCATAACCTTGGATTGTGGGATTAGTGATTTCAACTCTATTGCTACAGCTAAGGCCAACCGAATCGATGTGATCGTCGCTGATCATCACATGCCCTCTACGGAAACACCCGCTGCACTGGCCATCATCAACCCAAAACAAAAAGACTGTAGCTATCCTTACAAGGAACTCTCGGGCTGCGGCCTCGCCTTTAAAATCATTCAAGGTTTAGCACAGCGGTATGAATTACCCAAAGAAAGCTATTTGCAGTATTTACAGCTGGTGGCAATTAGCAATGCTTGCGATATTGTGGAAATCAAGGGTGAAAATCGCACCCTAGCCTCCTATGGCCTGAGACAGCTCAATGAGTCGCCTAATAAAGGGCTAAGGGCACTGATTGAATTGTTTAACGTCAATAATACGCCGCTATCATTTGAAGATGTGGCCTTTCAAATAGGACCTCGCATAAATGCTGCTGGAAGAATTGCACATGCTAAACTGGCAGTAGAGCTGCTACTCGCTGAGACCGCAACAAAAGGCCATGAAATTGCAAACCAGCTGAACGACCTAAACTCTGAAAGAAAAACACTTGATAAAAGCCATACCCAAGAGGCCATTACTGAGCTAAGTAGCGCCGAAGGATCGCCCGCTTTAAACCAGCACTCGGTAGTTGTATACAACTCTAGCTGGCATAAAGGGGTCATCGGTATCGTAGCCTCACGGTTAGTGGAGAAATACCACCGGCCTACTATTGTCTTAACACAATCCAATGGCCTACTTACCGGTTCTGCACGATCGGTCAAGGGAATAAACATCCATCAAGCCATCAGTGAATGCCAGCATTTATTAAAGGCCTATGGTGGACACCAAAGTGCTGCAGGGCTGAGCATGTTCGAGGATAACTTAAATCATTTTCAAAAACACTTCGATCAAACCATAAACCAACAAACAGGTGGCAGCCCAATCATTCCCGAGCTGGAAATAGATGCAGAGGTGGAACTATCGGATATATCTCCGAAGTTTATCCGTATCTTAAAACAATTCGAACCTTTTGGACCAGGAAATATGCAGCCTGTGTTTATAACAAAAAACATCACAGAATATGCAGCATGGAAGATTACTGGAAATAATCATTTAAAATTTATAATTAAACCAAGTGATTCTATTATATTTGACTGTATTGGTTTTAATCTGGGAGATTATGTAGATTTATTTTTAGCGGGCCAGTCTATTGATATTTGTTATACAATAGCTGAGAAATGCTGGAATAACAAGACATTTATACAATTTTTCATCAAGGGCATAAGACCACATAACGAAGACAATTAACTAGGGCATGATACTGAAAGCTGATAATCTTGTAAAAAAATACAAACAAAGAACGGTTGTTAACAACGTTTCTTTTCATGTTGAACAAGGAGAAATCGTAGGGTTATTAGGGCCTAATGGTGCAGGAAAAACAACTTCCTTTTACATGATTGTGGGCTTAATAAAACCTAATTCTGGGAAGGTGTTTTTAAACGATGTAGAAATCACCAAAGACCCTATGTACAAAAGGGCACAAAAGGGAATCGGTTACCTTGCTCAAGAAGCATCGGTATTCCGGAAGCTTTCGGTAGAAAACAACATCATGGCGGTGTTGGAGATCCATTACCCAGATAAGGAAGAACGCAAAGCGAAATTAGAGGAGCTCATCGATGAATTCAGTTTGCACAAAGTTCGCAAAAACAGGGGCGATCTGCTCTCTGGTGGTGAACGCCGAAGGACAGAGATTGCCCGAGCATTAGCTGCAAATCCGAACTTCATTTTACTAGATGAGCCTTTTGCGGGGGTAGACCCCATTGCTGTGGAAGAAATACAGTTTATTGTATCGAAATTAAAACAAAGGAAAATAGGTATATTAATCACTGATCATAACGTACAGGAAACCCTGTCCATTACCGATAGAGCCTACTTGCTTGCAGAAGGAAAAATTATGCTAACGGGTACGCCAGAGGAAATTGCGGACAACGAGCTGGCCCGTAAATTCTACTTGGGCCGCAACTTTGAGTTGAGGAGAAAAAAACTTTAATAGCACATGGTGATACTGAACTCTTTATTTAGCTGGTTCATGAAAAAGCGCATCCATCAGATTGAGCTTTTCATGAAGTACCCTCATGATGTTCAAGAGGAGTGGTTTCACGCACTTATTGCAAGTGCAGAAGCTACTGAATGGGGAAAACAGTACGACTACAAGTCCATCTATACGCTCGAGCAGTTTAAAGAAAGAGTGCCTATTCAAAATTACGAAGATATCAAGCCCTATGTAGATCGCATGATCAAAGGCGAGCAAAACTTACTATGGCCTTCGGATATCAAGTGGTTTGCAAAATCATCGGGAACCACTTCCGAACGGAGTAAATTCATTCCAGTAAGCGAGGAAGCACTAGAGGAGTGTCACTACCAAGGAGGAAAAGATATGGTGGCTATCTACTGCCACAACCGACCTGACAACAAGCTATTTACAGGAAAAAGCGTAGTACTTGGAGGAAGCTCACAGATCAACTCCTTTATGTCGGACTCCTACTATGGAGACTTGAGCTCTATCCTCATAAGGAACCTTCCATTCTGGGCGGAGTTTAAAAGAACACCTAACTTGGAGGTTACATTAAACCCTAATTTTGAGGAGAAGATAAATGACGTCGCTAAAATCACCATCCAAGAGAACGTGACGAGCCTAGCGGGTGTACCGACATGGAATATCGTCATGGCAAAGAAGATCCTTGAACTTACAGGAAAGAGCAATTTACTGGAGGTCTGGCCGAATTTAGAGCTATATACGCATGGAGGAGTAAGCTTTAAACCCTATGTAGAACAGTTTAAAAAGCTGATACCGTCAGATTCTATGTATTATTTAGAAAATTACAACGCTTCGGAAGGGTATTTTGGCTTACAGGACCGAGCGGACTCTCAAGACCTGCTGTTGATGCTCGATTACGGTATTTATTACGAATTTTTACCGCTTGAAAATATCAACGACGAAAAACCACAAACGTTATCGTTAGACCAAGTGGAGCTGGGCAAAAATTACGCATTGATTATTTCTACCAATGCGGGCTTGTGGAGGTATTGCATTGGCGATACGATTAGGTTCACAAATCTACACCCTTATAGGTTTCAAATATCGGGAAGAACGAAGCACTTTATCAATGTGTTTGGGGAAGAGCTCATTGTAGACAATGCCGATGAAGCCATCCGCAAAGCATGTAAAGAAACATCAAGCACCGTAAAAGATTATACAGCCGGGCCTATTTACTTCCAAGAGAACGGGGATGCAGGAGGTCATGAATGGATCATCGAGTTTGACACACCACCAAAAGACATCGAGTTGTTTAAGAAACTCTTAGATAAGGGTTTAAGAGAAGTCAATTCAGATTACGACGCTAAGCGTTATAAAGATATGGCTCTAGCAGCGCCAACCATTCACATCGCACCTAACGGCACATTTTACAAATGGCTAAAATCTAAAGGAAAGCTAGGCGGGCAAAATAAAGTCCCTAGGTTATCCAACGATAGGACCTACTTAAAAGCTATCCTTCCTTTCATAAAAACATAAAACCCCTGAATAACTCCAGGGATTTTAATTGGATAAGTGTATGTTATTAAACGATAAAGTTCCAACCGAAGGGGTCTTCACTCTCTCCGTATCTCAATTGATTTAAATAATCGAGCACTCTTTTTGAAAACTCTCTAGTTTCCACCTCAGGTAGCTCAAATAACTCACCATTATAACCAATCGTAGAGATCGGTGTAACAGTAGCAGCTGTACCTGCCGCAAAGGCATCTAATACAACACCTTCTTTTATACCGTTTAAAAGCTCTTGAACAGACACCTTGCGCTGTTCGGTTTCATAGCCCCAGCTTTCAGCCAGTTCCATGATCGTCTTCCGAGTAATTCCGTGGAGGATAGTGTTCCCATGAGGCGTGATGATTTTATTGCCAATTTGGAATATTAAATTAGCGGTTCCCGCTTCCTCAATGTACCGGTGCTCCTTAGCATCGGTCCACATCAGCTGATCAAAACCCTCGTTATTGGCGAGCTGTGTAGGGTATAAGGAAAGCGCGTAGTTACCCGCATTTTTTGAGAAACCTACACCGCCTTCTGCAGCTCTCGTGTAGTGTGTTTCCACTTTCAACTTTAAGGGCTTGCTGTAATATGCACCGACGGGGCTGGTGATAATAATGAACTTATAAGATTTTGAAGGATGCACCCCTAATGCCGACTCTGTGGCAAACATAAAGGGTCTTATATATAAAGAGGTACCTGGGCGATCTGGAACCCAACTGCTGTCCACCTGAAGAAGTTTCTTCAAACCATCCAGAAAAATCTCCCTTGGAACCTCTGGCATTTGCAATCTAGCAGCCGAACGGTTAAAACGCTCCCAGTTTTGATCTGGCCTGAATATACTCACTGTTCCATCTTTGAATTTATAGGCTTTAACTCCTTCAAATATGGACTGCCCGTAATGAATGGACGATAATGCCGGACTGATAACAAGATCCTGATAAGGAATAATCGAAACTTGCTGCCAATCACCATCGTCGTATTCTGCTACAAGCATATGATCAGACATAATTTGTCCGAATTTCAAATTATCAAAGTCAACTTGATTCAACCTTGAGTTATTGGTTTTTTCTATTGCTATAGAATACTTATTTGGTATATCCATGATCCGTTTTATAATTTAATTTAATGGCCTTATTAACAAAAGTATCCAAATTTGATTAAAACAATGGGTATTATTTAATATACTTTGCTATTTTTTTAATGAGCTTAAATATACTCATAAAACTTGGTTTTAATATTCCAACTCATCGATCAATTCTTGATGCGCCTGACGGAGTTCCCGTAATGCATTCGAGTCTCTCATTTTTGTGGCCACCTGTATCCCCTCTTCGTAGATACGCAAAGCCTCTTTTTCATCATCCAGCTTTTCAAGCAATTTCCCCAAATGGTAATAAGTGCCTACATAGTCTGGATCGGACTCCACTAACTTATAAAAATGTTCAGCTGCCTCCTTCTCATTCCCTAGTTTCAAAATCTCCGTTGCAATAGCGTATTTTAAAAATGGATCGTTAGGAGACTCTTTTAAAAACTCTTGTAATTTCTCTAATCTACTCATCTTAAATTCTAACTTTAAACCCAATTATAATTCTCTGTAACTACTTTAGTATCGGCAGAGAAAAAACTATGCTAACATAGTATTTTACATTACTATAACAAAAGCTTCTCGAGCTTGTTTTTTTACTAAATCCTCAATTTAAAGCGATATTTTAGCTAAAAAAGTAATTTCTCACGGGATACACAACGCTTCAACAAACAAAATCTAATTCACCCGATCGTAAGAAACAAGCTATAACATTTGTTTTTTTCATAAAAAATCTTAGGTTTGTATACAAAGGAGATCAATTATGAAAATATTAGTATGTATTAGCCACGTGCCTGATACCACCTCAAAAATAAGCTTTTCTAGTGACGCCACAGCATTTAATAGTAGCGGATTGCAATTTGTTGTTAATCCTTACGATGAGATTGCTTTAGCGAAGGCTGTAGAAATAGCTCAGAGCCAAAACGGTGAAATTACTGTAATCAATGTAGGGGAATCTGAAACAGAGCCTACTATTAGAAAAGCACTAGCCATTGGCGCTGATAAAGCCATTAGGGTAAATGCTAAACCGAAAGACGGCTGGTTTGTGGCGAACCAAATTGCTAGTCACGCAAAGGACAACGCATATGATTTAATATTAACTGGCCGGGAGTCTATCGACTACAACGGCACACAAATCGCTGCTCTTGTCGGAGAACTACTGGGCATACCTTCTGTTTCCTTAGCGAAAAAGCTTCAAATAGAAAACGGAAAAGCCCAAATAGATCGTGAGATCGAGAATGGAGTTGAAAAATTAGAAATCAACCTTCCACTAACGGTAGGTACATCTGAAGGTGTTGCAGAACCTAAAATCCCTAACATCAGAAATATCATGGGCGCTAGAAGCAAGACCATTGAAGTGGTAGAGCCTATCGAAGTTCCTGAGCTTTCAAGCATAAAAGACTATGAGCTACCGCAACCTCGGGAAAGTGTTACTATGATCCAAGCGGATCAAGTTGAAGAGCTGGTTAACTTATTACACAGCAAATCAAAAGTAATATAACACACCTTTTATAACAATAAACTAGAAACAAATGGCAATTTTATCCTATATAGAACACAACGAAGGCACCTTTAAAAAATCTGCCTTCGAAACAATGACCTTTGCGAAAGATTTAGCAGATAGTATCGGCCAGAAGGTGGTCACCGTAACCATTGGTGAGGTCGCAGAAGACGAGCTCAAAAAGCTAGGGCAATACGGTGCCGATAGAATCCTTCATATCAATCAGGAAGGGCTTAAAAGATTTTACAATGTTTCCTATACGAACATTTTAAGTCAGGTGGTTGAAAAAGAAGACATTTCTACGATCGTTTTATCTAGCTCCTTTGCTGGGAAAGAGCTAGCCCCTCGATTAGCAGGAAAATTAAAAGCAGCCTACATCAATGGTGCTTTGGATACCCCAATAAATGAGGGTGGCAACTTACAAGTTAAAAAATCGGTCTTTTCCAACAAAGCATTTGCCAATGAGCTACTGACTTCTGAAAAGCGGGTTATCACGGTCAACCCCAATACATACGCTGTCAAAGAAAGCCAAGGAACCTCCGAGGTGGAAGCCTACCAACTAGAGAGTGCTAGCAATGCTGCAGAGGTTATCTTTGGAGAAATCGCAGCTTCTTCCGATAAGATATCCTTACCTGAGGCGGAAATAGTAGTTTCAGGAGGACGCGGCATGAAGGGACCTGAAAACTGGGGGTTAATTGAAGAACTAGCGGAAGCACTAGGCGCCGCAACGGCTTGCTCGAAGCCTGTATCGGATGCCGGCTGGAGGCCACACTCAGAGCACGTGGGGCAAACTGGAATAGCCATTAGTCCAAAATTATATGTTGCCGTAGGTATTTCTGGAGCCATACAACATCTTGCAGGAGTCAGCTCCTCTAAAGTGATAGTTGTTATCAACAAAGACCCCGAAGCACCGTTTTTTAAGGTTGCCGATTACGGAATTGTAGGCGATGCCTTTGAAGTGCTACCCAAGCTAACTGAAGCTATAAAAGCCTACAAAAACTCTTAAATAGAATAACAAATAATTCATGATTATTTTGTAGCTTGTTGGAAAGAGAACAAGCTACTTTTTTTTTGCACCAATATTTCAGATATTTGTAACATAGCTAAATTAAAAAATGGATAAAGTCAGGTTAGACATTGTTGGGTTATCATTCAGTGAAACACAATCTGGTGCTTATGCACTTGTTTTTGCTGAACAATCGGGGAATAGAAGATTACCAGTAATCATAGGTGGATATGAGGCGCAAGCAATTGCAATAGAGATTGAAGGAATGGAACCGAGCAGACCTCTAACCCATGATTTACTCAAGGCCGTGTTTATAAAAACAGAAGTCGAGTTAATCGAAGTACTCATTTACGACTTGCAAGATGGTGTGTTCTATGCTAAGCTGATTTGTAAGCAAGGTGAGGAAACCTTTGAGATCGATTCCAGAACCTCCGACGCCATTGCTTTAGCAGTACGCTTAAATTGCCCCATTTTCACGCGTGAATTTATCCTAGATGAAGCGGGAATCATTATAGACAGTGACGATTTTGCTTTTTTAGAAAATTTAGAAGGCACCACTGAGCAAGAAGTTTCTAGTAGTCCAAAAAAGAAAAAGAGCGCATACTCTTCTTACTCTAATGAACAACTAGAGGAAAGGTTACAAAAAGCTATTAATGACGAACAGTATGAAATGGCCGCTGAAATACGTGATGAAATAGATAGAAGAAGTAAGGATAAGAGGTAGTTTCTATACTGGGTTTTGCCCTTATTTAAATGGACATAAAAGTTAGACTAACGATAATCAACTTCCTACAGTTCTTTGTATGGGGGGCATGGTTAATTACTTTAGCAAATTATTGGTTTGGAACCAGGCAGTGGGACGGAACGCAGTTTGGTACCGTGTTTGCCACTATGGGCATTGCCTCCTTATTCATGCCTACTTTAATAGGCATTATTGCTGACCGTTGGGTGAATGCAGAAAAGCTATACGCCTTATTGCATGTATGCTACGCTGGCACATTGGTTGCCCTCACGCAAGTGGATAACCCGCAAACTTTTTTCACCATCATGCTACTAGCCATGTGTTTTTACATGCCCACACTTGCCCTATCCAACTCGATAGCTTATTATGTTCTTAGTAAACACAATTTAAGTGTGGTTAAAGCCTTCCCACCCATTCGGGTTTGGGGCACAATAGGCTTTATAGCGGCAATGTGGACAACAAACCTTTCGGGAAGCAAATCCACTATAGGACAGTTTATGATTGCTGCAGTTGCCTCTATTGCCCTGGCAGCCTTCTCTATACTGGCGCTCCCTAAAGTTAAAAGCGGCATTGACCAAAAAAGCAACCAATCTAGCTGGTCCAGCGTCTTAGGTCTGGATGCTTTTAAGCTATTTGCAAACTACAAAATGGCCTTATTTTTTATATTTTGTATGTTTTTAGGTGCCGCATTACAACTGACAAATGCATACGGGGATATTTATATAGATGATTTTAAATATTTCCCCAAATATGCGAACCTTCGTGTCATAAAATATTCGACCATCATCATGTCCATCTCTCAGATATCTGAGACGGTATTTATCCTAGCCATACCTTTCTTCCTGCAGCGATACGGTATAAAAAAAGTCATACTCATCTCCATGGTGGCCTGGGTATTAAGGTTTGGATTATTTGCTTTTGGAGATCCCGATGGGGGTCTTTGGATGATTATACTCTCGTGTATTGTCTACGGCCTCGCCTTTGACTTTTTCAACATTTCGGGGTCTTTATTTGCGGAAACATCAGTCCCAGCACGAATCAGATCTTCCGCTCAGGGGCTTTTTATGATGATGACCAATGGAATAGGAGCCATCTTTGGGTCGATTACCTCGGGGTGGTTAATCGATAACTATTTCACGAAAAAGTTTACCAGTGTTCATGAACTAGCACAGTTCTTAGAAACGAGCATCAACAATGCCTATTTATTAGAAACACTGAGCTTGAAAGGGATATCCATAAAAAACGGCCTACTTTCAAGCCCTATTTACTTAAAAGATTGGCCAGCTATTTGGATTTCTTTCTCCTTGTATGTGGTTGCTATTGCAATTCTATTTGCTCTACTCTTCAAGCACAAACACGAGCCTAGTAAGGAATAATAAGGCTCTAGCTTCTTTTACCAGCAAGCAAGTAAAGTACAGCCATACGTACTGCTACACCATTTTCAACTTGATCTAGAATAATCGCATGATCGCTATCAGCGACATCGGAAGTCACCTCTACCCCCCTATTTATTGGCCCCGGGTGCATAACTGTAATGGGTTTATCTAGGCTATCTAAAATCTCTTTGTTTAACCCGTAAAGCATCACATATTCTCTTAGCGAAGGAAAATAGGCTATATCCTGCCGTTCTAACTGAATTCTTAGCATATTTGCCACATCGCACCACTCCAAGGCCTTGCGCAAATTGTGCTCAACCTTCACGCCCAATGAGTCGATGTATTTAGGGATTAACGTGGTAGGGCCGCAGACCATCACCTCTGCCCCCAATTTCTGCAAACATAGGATATTCGATAATGCAACCCTAGAGTGCAAGATATCACCAACAATAACCACCTTTTTCCCAGCTACCTCTCCTAAGCGTTCACGAATGGAGAATGAATCCAGCAAAGCCTGAGTAGGGTGTTCGTGGGCACCATCACCCGCATTAACAATATGTGCGTCGATATTTCTACTCAAAAAGCGCCCCGCTCCAGCAAAAGGATGCCTCATCACAACAATATCTACCTTCATAGCCAATATATTCTTCACCGTGTCGATTAAAGTTTCTCCTTTGCTTACTGAGGAAGAGGAAGCCGAAAAATTGATAGTATCGGCAGACAGCCTTTTTTCAGCAAGCTCAAAGGAAAGCCTTGTGCGCGTGGAGTTTTCAAAAAATATATTTGCTATTGTTATGTCTCTTAAAGAGGGAACCTTTTTAATTGGCCTGTTTAAGATATCTTTAAAATTCTGAGCCGTATCTAAAATGAGCTCTATATCTTGCTTATTTAAATCCTTTATTCCTAAGAGGTGATTAGTGCTTAATTGCTCTTGCTTCTCGTTCATAGCTTATAGATTAATCGTTAGATTCAGTCAATAACATGATACTATCTTTATCATCTACTTCTTCCCATTCCACAGATACCCTTTGAGAGTCAATTGTGTCCACCTGCATGCCTATAAAATCCGGCTGAATGGGAATCTCTCTGGAAAACCGACGATCTACAAGCACTAAAAGCTCGATTTTTGTGGGCCTACCGAAAGCTTGCAAAGCGTCCATAGCGGAACGGATAGTTCGCCCAGTCCATAGGACGTCATCCATCAGAACTACCTTTTTATCATCAATAATAAAATCTATTTCTGTTGAATTGGCGATTATTGGTCCTGAGCCTTTTTGACGAAAGTCATCTCGGTAAAATGTAATATCTAATAGCCCAAGCTTCACTTTGACTTGGGTCATTTCATAAATTTCTTCTTGCAAGCGCTGGGCTAGAAATGTTCCTCTAGGCTGTATGCCAATAAAAACTACATCTTCAAACTCTTGATGTGTTTCGATTAACTGCTGGCACAATCTCCTGAGCGTTATTTGGAACTTTTTCCCGTCTAATAAGGTCGACTGTTTCATAACGATTTATTTGGGCAAACTTAACATATTTTTCTCCTAAAATACAGAAAACTGCTAATCAAGTGAAAAAAAATCCGCAACGTGAATTGCGGATTGTATTTTTTTATGATTGATTTTATTCCATCAGATACATTTTATACTGCTCAAATAGCGCTTCTGCTTCTTTGGTAAATTCCTCATCTACATTCTCGTTGTTTTGTGCGATATTGTAATAACGCATAACGGCAGATAGGCCTATTTGGATATTCCGCAACTCCATCTCTGGGCGCATGCCAGTAATATCGAAGTAATACTCCATGTTATCTTTTACATACTTGAGGTTTCGCAGCCCCATCTCACGGCCCAAGTCAACAGCACCTGCTTTATAAGCTGCATCTATTAACACAGCATAACCAGCAGCTTCCCCAATAGTATATGTCTTATCGGGAAGGCTCTTATGAGCTTCCTCAACCACGGACTTAGCACCCTGGTTATTACCTTCTAAGATCAAGTTCTGCGCTGTCTGTCCAAATACAGAACCTGCAAATAAAGAGAAATACCTGTAAGAATCTGGATCTAGATACTTAGCATCTGCAATATTCCCCCACTGGTAGTTCTCCATAATATTTTTATAGGTTGCCTCGGTATTCACTAAAGTGGAAGGCTCTCCTTCTTCTAACCCTAGATCCACTGGCATCAGCCTAAGGGCAAAACCCTCGGATACTAAATAGCGATCTAGACCAATGTAATTGGTCTCTGGTGTGGTGATTGTAAAATATACAGGCCGCTCCCAATTGTTATTTGCTAAGATCGACAAGATGGATAGCTCCGCTCGCGTTATCACATTCCCCGAGAACTCCCAAGTCATCGTATCGGTAATATAATCGTTCCACTTCTCGGGAACCACCTGATTGGATAACACATCGGATTTATTCACCTTAAACTGCATCTTTTTGGTCGGTAGCACGTTGGCATATTCACCGCTTTGCAGCTGCACCATATTTTGTCTATTATCTGATAACATAATGGTTAGTAGATCTTCTATATCGACATGCCTATCGATATTGTGATCTACATAGTAAATAACATCTCTTACGCCGTCTTTAATTTTCTCAGGATCGATATTAAACGGCAAAGCGTCGGCATCGTTCACCTTGTTCATCATTTGCTTCATATACCAATCCGATCCGAGCAAACTCAGATTAACAACGCGCACATCAGTTCTATAGCCTTCTACCTCCTGCACATACCAAAGAGGATAGGTGTCGTTGTCACCATAGGTGAACAGTATAGCATTGGGCGCACAAGAGTTCAAATAGTTCTTGGCCATATCTCTAGCTAAGAACTTCTCGGACCTATCGTGATCTACCCAGTTTTCTTTAGCCAGTAAAACTGGCCCTGTTATTAAGCAAATGGCCGTTGCTACAAGCGCTGCATTTTTAGCGTTCATCTTCTTGCTAAACCATTCCCAAAGGGCAAGTACAGCAAGCCCTATCCATATACAGAATGCATAAAAAGAACCAGCATACACATAATCACGTTCTCGAGGTTGCATAGGTGTATCGTTCAGGTATAGAACAATCGCGGCACCCGTAAAGAAAAAGAGTAGCGTCACCACCCAGGCGTCTTTGCGAGTCTTTTTAAAGTGCCACAACACGCCAACAAGCCCTAAGATTAGAGGTAAGAAAAAATAGGTATTTCTTCCAGGGTTGGTCCTCTCGGATTCTGGCAGCTTATCCTGACTCCCAAGAACAAAAGAATCTATAGGTTTAATACCACTCAACCAGTTCCCCTCGGTTAAGGACCCTAAGCCTTGTTGTTGATTTTGCCGTCCCACGAAGTTCCACATAAAATACCTACCGTACATATGTCCCAATTGGTAGCCCAAAAAGAACTTGATGTTATCCACCATGGAAGGTTTCTCGTTGGGTCCCAGCCCTAAGAAATCCCTATAAAACTGAACATGCTCACCGCGTTCGCTATGTACCCTAGGGAATAACGTCTCTCTATCAAAATTATAATCTATCCGCTTACGAGCCACCTCGTATTTTTCTTTATCTTTCCTATAAACCTTCCCTCCCTCTTTCACGTCAACCACCTCAGAATCGAAATAACGACCTTTAATCAAAGGATTCGAAGCGTATTGTTCTCTATTTAAATAACGTAAGAATGAGAAAGCATTATCAGGATCACTATTATTCAAACTGGTGTCCGCTTTAGCACGAATTAAAATCATACTAAAGGAGCTGTAGCCAAATAAAATCAATGTCAAGCTCAACATAATAATATTGAGCAAAGGCTTCGCTTTTTTAATCGAATAATAAATAAGATAAACTATCAACCCTACCAGTAGAACTGCAAAGAACAGTACCCCCGAGCCGAAACCCAGCCCCAAGGAATTCACAAAGAATAAATCAAAGTAGGCTGCTAGCTTAATAGTATATTGAATTACACCCCACAAAATAAACCCTAACACCAACACTCCTATACCTAAAGCTTTAGCAATACCGCCTTTTGTGACCTTAGAGGTTCTACGGAAATAGATAATCAATGCTATGGCAGGAATAACCAGTAAGTTCAGCAGGTGAACGCCAATGGATAGTCCCATGATATAGGCGATAAGCAAAAGCCAACGATCTCCAGTTGGCTCATCGGCCCTTCTCTCCCACTTTAAAATGGCCCAGAAAACTGCCGCCGTACAGAGCGAGGACATGGCATACACCTCAGATTCGACAGCTGAAAACCAAAAAGTATCGGTATATGTATAGGCTAAGGATCCTACAATACCTGCTCCCATGATAGCAATCAACTGTCCCAGGGTAAGGTTATCTTCAGAAGAATACCCTACAAATATCTTTCTGGCCAATGCCGTTATACTCCAAAACAAAAACAATATGGTGATACCACTACACACTGCAGACCCCACGTTCATCCAAAAAGCAATCTGTTCGGTATTTCCCAATGCGAAGTTGGAAAACACATTTTGGATCATTAAAAACAAGGGTGCTCCAGGCTGGTGAACAATTTGCATTTTATAGGCAGAAGCTATAAACTCGCCGGTATCCCACCAACTCAATGTCCTCTCAGCTGTCAAAACATAGGTTAATGTGGCTATCAATGCGCAAGCCCATCCCACTAAATTGTTAATACGGTTATATCTCATAGTTACACTAATACAAAAGGCTAATATACGCCATATTTAAATTTGACATCGAAAATACAGATTTATTACCTATAATAAAGAATTTTCACCAACGAATTTAACGAAACATAACAATTCAAAGGCTCCAAAAATAATTCTATTGACATCCAATAGGTTATCTAGTAAAAGAAAAATATTCCTAGAAATATTTTGACATAATGAAAAAACGTTATACCTTTGCCAGTGTTAAGACGAAAACAACCCGAGGAGATATCCAGAGAGTTGATAGTCTGAATAGAATTGCCCGATAGTATAAAGGTAGTACAAATGGTTTTGGTTCATTTAGTTCAGGTTCGAATCCTGGTCGGGCAACCAAAAAAAGCTAAGCAGTCCCGCTTAGCTTTTTTTGTTCCTCCACTTTAAACCATTCTCCGCCGCTTCTATCTATATTAGAATTTTGTTATTAAAAAGTTATCACTAAATTTGTCGCAAAGATACTTACGATTTATATGAAGACGAGATATAGGAGGTGTACAACCTTTGATCATATTTATCAACCAACCAGTTTTTGTTACAATCAACAACTACAGGGAGACCTATCTGATTATACCAATTCAAATACAATCTTTATTAAAAATTCATAATACAAATTATATATAAAACTATAAACATAGCACAATGTCTTCACCACTCAACAATGTAAAGTTATTTGCAGGCTCAGGAACAGAAGAACTTGCAGAGAAGATCTCAAAATCTTACGGAGCAAAATTAGGCGATAAGATTTTATCTCGTTTTAGCGACGGAGAAATCCAGCCTTTTTATACCGAGTCCATTCGTGGGAACGATGTATTTATCATCCAGTCCACCAACCAGCCGTCAGATAACTTAGTAGAGTTATTATTAATGATTGACGCCGCTAAACGTGCGTCTGCACACTATATCACTGCCGTTGTACCCTATTTTGGTTATGCTAGGCAAGACAGAAAAGACAAGCCTAGAGTATCAATCGGCGCTAAGTTGATTGCCAACTTAATTACTGCAGCTGGTGCCCACCGCATCATGACTATGGATTTACACGCTGCACAAATCCAAGGATTTTTTGACATCCCAGTTGACCACCTAGATGGGGCGATCATCTTTGTACCGTATATAAAGTCATTGAATCTACCGAACTTAACGATTGCATCTCCAGATATGGGTGGGTCCTATCGCGCTCGTACTTTCGCAAAATACTTCAACGCTGAGGTAATCATTTGTGATAAGCAAAGAAAAAGAGCTAACGAGGTAGAGTCCATGTCCATCATTGGTGATGTTACAGACCAAGACGTAGTCTTAATAGATGACATTTGCGATACAGCGGGAACATTGACTAAAGCTGCTGCTTTAATCATGGAAAGTGGAGCAAGATCTGTTAGAGCTGTATGTACACACGCAGTACTATCGGGTGAAGCATACGAGCGAATAGAAAATTCGATGCTTGCTGAAATGATTGTTACAGACACTATACAGGTAGATCCAGAAAAACTAAAGCAAAGTAAAAAATTAAAAGTACTATCTACAGGTGAGCTATTTGCTGATGCAATTACTAGAGTTCACGAGCACGGAACAATTTCTGAGCTTTTTCAAGTAGACTAATTACACCCTAAAGAGCTTATAAACCTGAGAGACTGATGTTTCTCAGGTTTTTTAGTTACCTGCTAAGGCAAAGCTAATGTGCCCTAAAACTTAGAGCAGGCGACTTTCTAGAATGCTTCCTATCGCTATTTCATAAAAACAATCAATAATGCATTCTTTTATACACCATCTCTTTATTATTCAAAGATATAAGCGTATATTTGCAACTTTAATTAACATTATTATTTAAAACAACATGAAATCAATTGCTATTAGCGGTTCTGTTAGGCAGAACGTAGGGAAAAGAGACACTAAAGAACTTCGTTACGAAGGTCGTGTACCGGCTGTTTTATACGGTGGTTCTGAGCAAATTCACTTCTCAGTGTCCGCAGCTGATTTGACTCCAGTATTTTATACTGCAGATGCTCAATTCATTGAACTGGATATCGACGGCGATAAGCGCAAAGCTATCGTACAAGATTCACAGTTCCACCCTCTTACTGAACAAGTACAACACATTGACTTTTTAGAATTATCTGACGACAAGGAAGTAACAATGACTATTCCTATCGTATTAACAGGTACTTCTGCAGGAGTTAGAATGGGTGGTAGATTAGCACAAAAGCTTCGTACTTTACGAGTTAAGGCTCTTCCAGGCAACATGCCACAAACAATTGAAGTTCCTATCAACTCGTTAGAAATCGGCAGCTCATACCGTGTTGAGAAAATTGAAATTGAAAACGCAAAGATTCTAAATAATAGCGACGACACTATCGTTTCTGTATTAGCATCTAGAGCTTCTAAGCAAGCTGCTACAGAAGAAGAAGAAGCTAAGTAATTGAGCGACTTCCGTAAAAGAATCGATATTCTTAATACAATAAAAGGCATTTAACGATGCCTTTTATTGTATACAGTATTTTTTATACAGATGCGCCAAAAAACAAAATAAAACCATTACCTTCATAGCATCTAAAAGTTAATTCACAAGGACATTTTATCATGAAATATCTTATCGTAGGACTAGGAAACATAGGAAAAGAATATGAAGATACCCGTCATAACATAGGCTTTATGGTGGCGGATCAACTCGTTAAAAACTCCAACGCTTCGTTCTCCACTCTCCGATATGCGGCTTATTCGGAGTTCACTTTAAGAGGCAGAAAGGTGCATGTAATCAAGCCCTCGACATTCATGAATTTAAGCGGAAAAGCAGTAAGCTATTGGATGAAGGCATTAAAGATACCCATCCAAAATGTACTGGTTATTGTGGATGATTTAGCAATCCCCTTTGGCTCGCTTCGAATTAAACCAAAAGGCTCCAATGCTGGACACAATGGGTTAAAGTCAATTGAACAGCTGTGTGGAGGGTCTAATTATCCAAGACTGCGGTTTGGAATTGGAGACAATTATCCTAGAGGACATCAGGTTAATTTCGTTTTATCACCATTCGACTCGGAAGAAACAAAAGAACTACCTGAATTAATCGAACATGCCGTAAAAATGTGCGAAAGCTTTATCCATGTGGGTTTAGAGCTCACTATGACCCAGCTCAACAAAAAATAGACTCACGCTATATTTAAGCATTTTACAGAAACGTTCTCCACTCTGCTCTCATTTATGCTGACGAGTAGGAAACAATGCGTCAGCTCAATCAAAAAGAAAAGGGCCACCTCGAAAGAAGTAGCCCAAAATCATTTAAAAACTAAATTTTTTATTTTTTGTATTCTTAATCTTCAAGAAGTTTAACGTCTCTTTCAATTGATGTGTTATCACCAACAACTTGGTTCCCTTCTGCATCAACTAAAGTCAATTTTACTTTAAGATCACCAAAAGGAGCTCCAGTAATCTCATACGGTTGCCAAGAGTCTAAAGTAAACTCTTCACCATTCACTTCCGCTAATACTTTATTGCCATCAGCACCAATAGTTGTGTTGACCAAGAAAAAGTCCAATAGAATATTTTCTGTATCGGCACCCACATACTCTCCTTTAGGTCTACTGTAGAATAATCCTGGCTCATCAGGAAGCTCTTGCTCTTGAATCTGACCGTTTTCATCTACGTGAAACTTAATCAATTTATGAGCATCTGGAGTCTTTATAGACTCGTGATAAGATCTAGATAAGAACGACAATAAATAATGATCGGAGTTCAAAGGAACCGTAACCTCATGTTCAGGTGCATACAATGCGTCGTATGGCTTATTATCCAAAATGAAATGGATGTGCTGACCATCGTGAGAATTCGCTAAATGATTAGCGTGATCGTGCTCTGTCATACTAGTAAGTTCGAAGTTATTCACTGTATATTTCACAGTGATTTTCGCTTCGCTATCATTAATTTTCTCTCCAGTGATTGACTCAATTAGCAACTCAGCTCCAGGAAACTCCTTGGAGTGATCAATTGGGTTAACTTGAATATCACTTGCTTGTACGTCTTCAACGTTAGCGTCATCGGAACTTTCAGAATTATTACCACTTGGGTTACAAGCGACCAATAAACCTGCAAATAAAGCGACTCCTAACGATGAATTAAAAAATAATTTCCTCATAATACTGCTGTTAATTTTATCAAATTTAATAAAATACTTATTTAATTTCATATAAAAGATCCATTGCTTCGGTAAAATGTTTGAAAACCTCTTCCAAATCCTCCTTACTGTGGGCACCAGACATAAAGCAAACTTCATATCCAGATGGACCTAAATACACGCCACGATTCAGCATTTCCCTGTGCAATTTCTTAAAATTCTCCATGCTTTCAGGGTCAATCTGACTAGCCTTGGTAATATTCTTTAGATTCGAAAAAGCGATCCAAAATAAAGACCCCACTTGGTTGATCTGGATCGGGTAATTTTTCTCGCTAATATAGCCTCGAAGTCTTTCTACAAACTCCTGCGTTTTCTGGTTCAACTTCTCATAAAACCCATCCTCAAGCAACTGTTTCATGGTTGCAATACCAGCAGTCATGGCAATAGGGTTCCCAGAAAGAGTACCCGCTTGGTATACTCCTCCATCTGGAGAAATATATGACATAATCTCTGCAGAAGCACCGTACGCACCTACTGGCATACCACCACCAATAATCTTACCGTAAGTGATGATATCCGGCTGTACATCATAATAGGCTGCTGCACCCTCAAAACCTAACCTAAAACCTGTAATGACCTCATCAAAAATCAACAAAGCCTTGTTTTCGGCAGTAATCTCCCTCAGGAAATGAACATACTCTTTTGATTGTAACAACAAACCGTTATTTGCAGGTATCCCTTCAATAACTACTGCTGCTATCTCTCCTTCGAACTCTTTAAAAGCCTGAATTAAAGCTTCCTTGTCATCCAGTTCGAGAACTAGCGTCTCATCGGCAAAGGCCTTAGGAACACCAGCGGAGGAAGTTTCTCCGAAAGTAACCAGACCTGAGCCTGCTTTCACTAGTAAACTGTCTGAGTGGCCGTGGTAACAACCCTCAAACTTGATTATTTTATCACGCTTGGTATATCCTCTTGCAAGTCTAATGGCTGACATGACAGCTTCGGTACCGGAACTCACAAAACGAATCTTCTCTACGTATTTGTTATTAGCTAGGATAAGTTCAGCCAATTCATTTTCAAGAGCAGTAGGTGCTCCAAAGCTCAATCCGCTGTCTAGTTGCTTAGCAACTGCATCGGTAACCTTTGAGTTGGTATGTCCTAGGATCATAGGCCCCCAAGAACAACAAAAATCAATAAACTCATTACCATCTGCATCCCACACTCTGCTTCCTTTTGCTTTCTCAATAAACAAAGGGGCACCGTGTACTGATTTAAATGCTCTAACTGGAGAGTTTACACCACCAGGGAAATAATTAACTGCAACATTATAAAGTGCAGTCGACTTCTCTCTCGATATATCTTTATAGGAACTCATATTTTTCGTATTATAAATCTTATTTTAACCACCCTTTTTCTAGAACTTCCTTCGCGTGGTAGGTCAATATAGCTGTAGCTCCTGCTCTTCTAAAACCTATCAACGTTTCCATAACGGCAAGTTCTTCATTTAACCAACCGTTCTGACTAGCTGCTTTTAGCATGGAATACTCTCCGCTTACATTATATGCAGCAATAGGTAAGTCAAAGCGCTCGCTCAGTGCGCGAATTACATCTAGGTAAGGAAGCCCCGGCTTGACCATCAGGAAGTCCGCTCCCTCGTATGCATCCAGTTCAGCTTCTATAATCGCTTCTTTCACATTGGCGGGATTCATCTGATATGTTTTCTTATCACCAGCCTTTGGAGCTGAGTTTAGAGCATCACGGAATGGCCCATAAAAAGCGCTGGCATATTTTGCTGTATAGGACATCAAAGAAACATGCTTAAACCCGTGGGAGTCTAAATGCTCTCTGAGGTAACCAATTCGACCGTCCATCATATCCGATGGTGCAATGATGTCGGCTCCTGCTTGTGCATGCGCTAATGCCATCTTAGCTAGGACCACTAACGTTTCGTCATTTAAGATCTCACCATCTTGGACAATACCATCGTGCCCGTCGCTGCTGTATGGATCCATCGCGACATCGGTAATCACGCAAGCCTCAGGAAACTCTTTCTTAACCTGCTGAATGGCTTTTAGGTAAAGATTCCCTTCTCTATAGCTCTCTGTAGCAAGAGGATCTTTCAAAGACTCATCTATACTGGGGAATAGATCAAAAGACCGCAATCCCAAGTTCATACTCTCTTCTACTTCTTTAAGAAGATTATCAATAGAGAACCGGTAAATCCCGGGCATAGATACTACTTCCTCTTTCTTATTTTCTCCATCGATAATAAATATGGGATAAATAAGATTACTGGAATTCAGATGGCTTTCTTGGACCATGTCACGAATAGCCGCTGACTTTCTATTTCTTCTTGGACGAATTAACATGTTTTTTTATTTTGAATTATATGTCCAAACCAAAAACAGCTTCCGCAAGACCTATTTCATCAGGTGAATACGGCAAGGAGTACTTAACTCCTAAGCGGTCTAAAACTTTCCCTGTGGAATGTCCTATGCTAATAACTTTTTGACTTGGATCTAACAAGTTTTCTGCAAAGTAGGCCTCTACGTTACTAGGGCTAGTAAATATTAACACATTGGCACTTGAAGCTGGGATTTCCTTCTTTAATACCGTTTCATAAACGGGAAGATCAATGACTTTCGTCTTCTCGTCTAAGTATTTCTGCATACTTAGCAAAGAATCTTTGGCCCTAGGGAATAACACCGTCTGTCCGCTAACGATAGTTGCAAACTCCATGGCTATTTCATCCATTTGGATTCCAAAAGCTTCTCCCGAGTAATCCGGCTCTTTACCAAATTGTTTTAACTTATCTGCCGATCCACTTCCCACTACGCCAAACTTTGTTTTCTTTGAAAGAATAGGTTCTAGTGCAAAGAAGTGTTCTATGGCATTTTTACTATTAAAAAAAATCCAATCTACATGCTTTAGGATATAAGAATCCAGCTTTTTAACGATTGGAAAAATATTAATTAACGAGCGTGCATCCAACTGGATTTTCAAATCTTCCATAGCGCGCCCGAAATACGAATGCTCGTCGATTTCTCTAGAGATAAAGACACGCTCCGGAAACTTACGCTCTGTTTTGAATGCTTTATAAACTTTCTCTACTAGAACATCAGCATTTTGCTCTTTGATATACAGCCTTTGCGGAAAATCATCTGCGGTATCGGCTACCGATGTCCAGCACTCGTAATGGTCATCTGTTTTGATGCAGTAGCTTCCCAGTGGCGCATGACAGCCGGCATCAAACAAATTCAATATCTTACGCTCTATTCCGATATTATCAGAAACTTCAGCCTCGTGAATATTCGATAGCACCTCTTTCAGCTGCGTATCGTCCTCACGAATCTGTATAGCTAGCGCACCTTGCGCGGGAGCAGGAATAACTTCTAATGGTGAAATTTCAATCACGTGGAAATCCGATAGATCCATCTCTACACGCACGACGCCGGCTTTCGCTAATACAATAGCATCGTACTGCTCATCTCTGAGCTTTTGTAAGCGCGTTTGAATGTTTCCCCTTAGGTCGGCAAACTCCAAATCAGGCCTTAAGCCTGCAAGTTGTGCCTTTCTCCTATTGGATGAGGTTCCCACTGTAGCATTGTGCTTTAACATGAGCTTCTTGCTCAAGTCAATGCAATCTTTATGTACAATTAGTAATTCGGCAGGATCTTCCCGTTCGGTCACCGCGGCAATGATGAGCCCCTCAGGGTTTACCGTCGGCAAGTCCTTATGGGAGTGTACCGCTAAATCTATTTCTTTTTTAAATAAGGATTCTTCTAATTCCTTTGTAAAAAAACCTTTTCCTTCGATCTTATCGAACCGCAAGTGTTGAATGATATCTCCTTGGGTTTTTATTACTTTTAGGTCCGCTTGATAACCTAGGGCTACTAATTTATCTTTAATATAATTAGCCTGCCACATAGCAAGCTTACTTCCTCTTGTACCAATTATTAATTTCCTATCCAATTGCAATTGAGTTTTAGACATGAATTTTAATCCAAATTTAAAAAAACAGATTTAAAAGAGCATAATGCACTTTACATCTGTTTCCCAAAGTTAAGAATTAATTAATCTATTGTAGTATGTTGAATCAAGATATCCTTCGCCATTACCATAGGAACTTTAATATATTTTTTCTCCATGTAATTAATGACTTTCTCTAATGTTTCTTTTGCCTCAGGATCTAATTTGCCCACATCATTGGCAAAAACTTCATTTAAAGCAAAAGACTTTATTTCTTTAATTGTATTTGGAACTTCACGCATGGCGACCTCCACCCTTCTCTGCTTTACAATTGGTAAAAATTCTTTAATATTTTCATCAATTATTTTTCCAGCATGCTCTAATTCGCCGTAACGTTCCTGAATATTATTCTCCGCTTCTTGTTGTAGGGAACCTATCTCGATATAATGCACAGGGAATTGCTGTATAATTTCTTTATCTATATCGTGAGGAACTGCTAAATCAATGATAATCTTTCTATCTTCTTCCCCATTCAGGAGTTTACTATATAGATCTTTATTAACAACTGCATTCGCTGCACCGGTACAGGTAACTAATATATCAAAGCCTTTATCGTAAGTTTCAAGATCTTCTAGAGTGAATGCCTTCCCTTTTAATTCGGCGGCAAAAGTTTTCGCTCTTTCTAAAGTACGATTAAAAACGGCAAAGTTCTGATATTTATGTTTGGAAAGATATTTCGCAAAGTTTTGATTTGTCTCCCCAGCACCAACCACTAAAATCCGCGGCTGCTCCGGCAATTTCAAGCTGCGCAGTTTACGATATGCTAAAGATACTACGGAGATAGGATTTCTAGATATATTGGTTCTAGTATAAACTTCTTTAGAGGTTATTACAAGCCGGTCCATCATTAGGCGTAAAAAATCTCCTGTAAGGCCATCTTTTCTAGACTGCTCGTAAGACCGTCTAACTTGAGACAAAATTTCTTTTTCACCCACAACTAGACTCTCCAAAGAACAGGACATTCTAAACATGTGTTGCAAAGCATCGATACCTTGATATCTAGAACCGCCCTCAACAAATGTCTTTAATAAGTCATCGCTAAAGTCAAATTTCATAGCAATGAGTACCTGCTTAACAAATTCATCTGTTAATTCTTCAGGAGTATAAAAAACGAATTCTACACGGTTACAAGTACCTAAATAGAATAGCTCAGGAATCGCGAGTTCGTGTTTTAACTTTGACAAGCGACCTTCTAACTCCTCACAATCAACTATAAGCCTTCCTAAATCGTGTAATTCAAAATGCTTATGAGTAAATGCTATAACTCTTAAATTCTTCAATGTGCTTTTAGATAATCAGACTACTTCAAGATTCCTAACCGCAAATGTAGACTAAAAACCCCTGTAAATGTGTCAAAAATCTGTCAATTAGATTAATTTAGAACCTTTTCAAATTAGGTAAATGACTTTAAAACTACCCGTGGTTACACTGTAGAGACATACCTGTAAACTGTAAGTGCCAAGTAACTCAAATACGGTCCCTTAGGCTTAATATGCACTCAATTAGCCGGAATCAACAAATTATGGGTATAGCTCCTTTTGTGAAAAGACAAGCTAACCAAGGACGCTAAATCTTTAAAAAAGAAAAAGAGTAAGTCCGAACACTTACTCCTCCTCATCATCCTTTTTTATTTTCTTAAATATTTCATCCATCTTCTCCACATAGACGTTAGTATCGTCTAAAAAGAATTCCAGTTCTGGAACGATGCGAACCACATGGCGTATACGATTACCAAGCTTATAACGAATCTCACTGGTGTGCTTTTTCAATTTCTCTAAATCCTCTTCCGCGGATTTGATATTTAAAAAACTAAGATAAACCCGTGCTACTGATAAATCAGGCGTAGATCGTACTACTGTAACTGTAATAAAGGCACCTGGAACCCAGCCCATCGCTTCTTTTTGAAATATATCAGCTAACTCTTCCTGAATAACAGCTGAAAATCTCTGTTGTCTTTTACTTTCACTCCTCATAAAATCTATTCCCTGTTATATTTTTTCAAAGATATATAAATTAGGTGAACAACTTAGATTGTTAAATCTTGTTAATAACACCCGATAAATTAACTACAGATTCAATATACAATTTGACAAAGGAATGTCCTACTAAAAGCTGAAATACTTTTTTAATAACCCAAGGATAATCCAAGATAAAAAGTAAGTGTATACTTTACAATAAGTCTATAAAAGTAAAAGGCATGAACGTTCATGCCTTTTACTTTTCAGTGTTTATAACCGGATAGAATGCAATGTCTTTCCTAGGGTAGTCAGCCCTATCATTCATCAAAAAATTTTGGTTTATTATTGGTGTTGTAAAAGTAAGCTTTAACTTACAAAATGTCTTGTCTTTAAACTTTCCATTCTCCCATTACGACAACAAACATAGAGATATAAAACATTCTCACAAAATGTTTTTACAACAAATAGTAATCACTCACTCACTGCGTGTCAACCTTACACATACCAAAACGTAAGTGTTAAAAAACCTTAACACTCTATTAATCAATACTTAAATAATCTGTAAAAACAATGCTAGCATTGTAATAAAATCCTATTATAAACGTTATGTATTTTAATACTTTTTTTCCCCACCACCTACAATTGCAACAAAAATGTTAGAAACAATCTAATGACGCAAAATAATTACGGGTAGTTTGTTGATTTCTCCATAGGTAATAGCAACACTTTAATCACCCCTACTGATAGTCTTAAAAAGAACCTCAAAACCAATTATAAAGCAGGTAGAAGACCTTTAACACATTAATCTCTCCCTAACATTGAAATGATTGAAAAAAGGCCATAAACAAGCTAAAAACAAGCCGTATATTTTATTACAGTAATAAGTCTTAATAGGCCGAAAGAAATATGGTAGATTATAATTAAGGCGAGTGGTAAGTCAGCTTGTAAGAAGGAAGCTTATAATAACTCCTTGGTTATTTTTTTAGGGTAAATAACCAAGGAGCACCATGTATTTATAAAAATACTCGAGCGTGCCAGCTATTTTTAAGAGGCACTTCCCATTTATTTAAAAAATCCTCATGATTATTTACCAAGTTATTAAACACAACAGTCTGCTCTCCAACAATACCATTCTTTATTAACTCAGTAAATTCTTCTTTTGATGCCAGCTTAATTACATTATCCTGATCCCTATAGGAGATAGACCACCTATCAAATAAATTAAGTGCAAATTCCTTTTCTAGATCCTTTAAAAAGTAAGTAGACTTATCGATAGAGCAACCTGTTACAGCGGCTTGTTGTTCATTTACGCGAAGAACAATAAATAAATTATGCAATATTTCAAAACTACCAGCTAAAGCAGAACCGTGGGCAGTCCACTGTTCAATAAAACCTGATAGATTAATCTTAAGTTTTTCAACTTCTGTTTCCGTTAGAAACCTATTACTTTGATAAACCCAAACTCTCTCCATAACAACTCTTTTAAAAATTATAATAAGGGGAAATCAGTAAATAAACAACCACTCCAGATACCGCTACATACAACCATAAAGGAAAAGTATACTTAGCAATTTTGCGATGCCTCTCATAAGAACCAACCAGCCCTCTAACAAAAGTAATTAACACAAAAGGAATAACAACAATAGAAAGAATAATATGGCTTATTAAAACAAAGAAATACACTGTTTTAATCCAACCCTCTCCTCCAAAGGGTGTGGACTCGGAGGTCATATGATAAGCCACATATAAAGAAAGAAACAAGGCTGAACATACTAAACAGATCTTCACCAAAGTTTCATGCAGTTTAATATTCCCTTTTTTAATGGCAACAACAGCACAAATTAAAAGCACAGCGGTCAATGCATTAATAGAAGCATAAATAGGAGGTAAAAACGTTAACGGTTCAACATCATATCCCAGATCCTTTAGATTAACGCCAAACAGAGCTGCAACGATAAGTGGAATAATAACTGATAAAGCGACAATTAACTTATTGTATCTTTTTTCTTTTTGCATATCCATAAACTAAGTAGATTGTACTCCCCTTAAATTTTCAATTAATAAAACTTTTATATCCTCCTCAATAATTTTGTAGACTTTAGGATTGTCCGAGTTATATATCCCTCTTAAAAACCCATTTTTATCAATAAGTACGATTTGATTAGAAGGCAGAACATTCGTATCAAATTCACTATAGTATAAAACATCTAACAATAAATTATCCCTAATAAAGCCATATGCTTGTTCATTACTGGGTTGAATATAAAACCAATTCTTATTAAAAAAGTCTCGATAAGGTAAAATATAATCATCAGCATCAGCAAAGCCAGCTAGGGTATCCACATTGATAGAATAAAACTTTAAGTTATTGAAAGTCTGAAAACGGTCAACGACCTTCTCTAAGGCATCGGTAATGTTCCTAGAGTAACTAGGAGAGCCCAAGGAAATCAAATGAAAAACGCGAATAGTTGTATCGCTATTAAACACTATATCTTCACCGCCGAGGTTTTGAAATTTTGCGTCTGGAATATATACACTGCTAAGATCCACCTGTCCACTAGTTAAGCCTTCAGTAGAGTAATAAGGAAGCGTTAAATAGGAATTATTCGCTACGCGAACAAAGGTGAGATACAAAAAACCTGGCAATAGTAGAACTAAAGCCAGGAGTATAATAGTAAGTTTACTTTTCTTTTTTTTATTATTTGCCATTAATTAAGGATTTGGCCATAAAGGATAAGTATTGTACGCACCATTTAAGAAAGCTCCTTCTGTATACATAAGAGCAACAAAGTAGGTGAGTAGTATTAGTGCAGAAGCACAAGTAATAATAAACCCAGATTTCTCAAACTTTAGGTGCATAAAGTAAGCAATAATATAATATGCTTTAGCGAAGGTCAATAGAACATATACGGTAATAACAAATACACCTTTTTCCAAAATACCTTTATGAACTAATCCAAGAGCGATAAAGAATTCCAATGCGGTCAGTGCTAATAATATAAAAAACACTTTCCAAATTTGCTTAGGTCCCATCGCACTCTCTTGATGATCTTGTTGAATATGTGCCATATCTTATAATATTAATATCGTTAAACTAAATAGAAGAAGGTAAATACAAAAACCCATACAAGGTCAACAAAGTGCCAGTACAGACCAATCTTCTCAACCATAAGGTAGGTTCCTCTCTTCTCGTATGTATTGTTTAAGGTCTGAATCAAAGCTATAGTAATCAGTATCAAACCAATAGTTACGTGAAGACCGTGGAATCCTGTAATTGCAAAGAATAAATTCGCAAACTGCAATGCAGAAACATGGGAAATGTCATTAGTAAAATAAGGCAGTAGCGCTTCCTTAACGGCATCACCTTCTAAGCCACTAGATGGAGCTTGACCGAACCAAAAACCAGAATGGCTTAAGTGAGTCCACTCAATAGCCTGACATCCTAAAAAGCAGAGTCCACCTATTAAAGTAAATATGAGCCACTTGACAACATCTTTCTTTCTACCATTATGTCCAGCATCTACGGCCAACACCATAGTCACAGAAGACACAATTAAAATAAATGTCATTATACCCACAAACACTAGCGGATGCCCCTCATCGGCGATCATAGGTATAGATTGGAAAATCTTATCGGCATCAGGCCAAGTAACATGGGCTACACGCTGCGAGGCATAAAACAATAGAAATCCAGTAAATGTAAATGCATCAGAGACCAAGAAAAACCAAATCATAATTTTTCCATACTCGATGTTCCATGGCGACTTTCCGCCGCCCCAAGGGCCTTCTTTAACCTTGTCCAATTGTGTTGTAACAGTACTCATCTTTATAAATATAGACTATTCGTTATTGATTCAAAAGTAAAAATACATATATAAAAAGCCACACAAAATCTAAAAAATGCCAGAAAATGGTAGCTAATTCTGTTCTAAAAACATTCGATTCGACTGAGCTTCTAAGACTCAGTACATAGCACCGAAGCAATACCCACAGCCCCCCAATAATATGCGCTAAGTGCATACCGGTAAAGATGTAAATGAAGGACTGAGAAGCATTAGTATTTACAAAATACACGCCTCTTTCGGTAAGTATTCCCCAAGAGTTAACCTGAAGAATGAAAAACACTATCCCTAAAACTGTAGTAATTAAAACCAGCAGCTGTTGAAGTTTTACATTCCCCTTTTTTATAGCAGAGTAAGCCAGGTGCATGGTAATACTACTAACAACTATAATAATAGTGCTGTAAATAAACGTATCGGGCAAGATTGTTTTTAGCCCTTTATCTGGTGAACTTGCTGTATAGACAATAAATCCACTAGAAAGAGCGGCAAACATCATAAACATACCGATCATCCCAAGCCATAAATTGAAGCGTTGAGCCCTACGTTTACGTGTTATTTCCTGTTCTAAATTCATATTAGGAATTGCTGAAATCATCTCTATCTATTAATACAATTATAAGGCAATAAAATCAAACAACAAAGCCAATTGTGAAACCGGTAAATAGATGATAGACATAAACATCACCTTTTTAGCTGTTTGTGTATCCTTTTTTATTAAATGTTTATAACCTAACCAAGAAAATGCAATTCCTAAAAGTGTGGTAATTACTACAAAGTAAATCCCTCCAAAACCGTAGTGTAAAGGTAGGAACCCAGCAGGAACCATGATTACACATGAAATAAATAACATAACAGCAGAAACGGTATCTTTCTTTTTTGTAGGTAATAAACGTATACCAGCTTTTTTGTAGTCTTCATCAGCTACCCAAGCAATAGCCCAAAAGTGAGGGAACTGCCATAAGAATTGAATGAAAAATAAAACAGCAGGTATTAATATTATAGCTCTTTCGTTATACTGACTATACAAAGCCAAGTTATCTTGACTAAATGCTGCAAAATACCCTATCAATGGAGGTAAAGCACCTGGTAGTGCTCCAACCCATACTGCTATAGGAGATTTTGATTTCAATGGTGTATAAACAAAAGCATAAAGAATTAAAGAAAAAACAGATATTATTCCCGCTACAAAATTTAAGTGCGAAAGAATAAGTGTACCTGATATCCCTAAAAACAAACTGATAACAAGTGCCTGACCGGTGGTCATCCTATTTGCAGGAAGTGGCCTTTGAGCAGTACGTTTCATCAATTTATCTGAATCCTTTTCAATGATCTCATTAAACCCATTAGCAGAGCCAGTAACAAAGAACCCACCGATAACAAGGAAAAACCAATTGATCCAATCAATACTACCTTGCTGTTTTGCGCCTAGTAAAAAGGCTATTGAAGCCGAAAGAACAACCGTCAAGGTTAATCTCAACTTTACTAATTGCGTAAAATCAGTTATAAAATTCTTAAACCCAGATTTCACTTGCTCGCTACTTGAGGTAACATAATCTCTAACTTGCATGACTACACATTATATATGATTAATAAGTCGCCTTATTTGTAAGTAACATTAAATAATATACTGAAGAGAAAAATAGTATACTAAATAATAGATGTAAAGGTTGCGCAAACGCTGGTAAGTTATATCTACCCAAAATAACCCCAGTAATCAATTGCAATCCTCCAAATAACAGTACAAAAGTAACTGTTTTACTTTGGATAGAATTTGGAGCAAACCGACTTCTTATTAACCAAAATAAAAACAATATAAAAGCAGTACAAATATATCCGAAAATACGGTGACGCATATAAGATGAACTTATAAAATCAAGCCACTGATTTCTATCTACACCACTTTTGAGCATAACATCCACTTCTTCTCTTACTTGCGTACCCCAAATAACTTGAACAAGCAATAGGAGAATAAAAGCAATGCATACGTATTTAATGCCGATGAAAGAATGATTAATCAAAATATCTTTGTTCCTTAACGTCGTTGCTTTGTAGAAAGTATAGATACTCATACAAGCAATTGCAATGGCAAGGAGCATATGCACTGTAATTACCCAAGGGGTTAGATTTGTAGAAACTACTATAGATCCAAACCATGCTTGGAAGGTTAGTGCAAAAAGATTAATCAGACTAACAATAAAAATAATTGGTTTAACTCGTAAATAAGTAAATGAGAAAACCAATGTTAATAAAACCCCAATTCCTGAAAGAACGCCGAACAATCTATTGCCATACTCGGTCCAAGTTTTAGCAACGTTAAACGGTTCATGCGCCAATAAAGACTCATCGTGCCGTATTAAATCTGCTTCTTTTTGAAAACCTACTTTTTCAAGTATGTTGGCAAATCGCTCATTTTTTTTCGCCCTATGCTCTATATAATGTTCCTCATACCCTTCTGGTAATTGATCCACACTGGTAGGGGGAACTATTCTATTGAAACATTTTGGCCAATCTGGACATCCCATTCCAGATCCTGTACTTCTAACTACACTACCAGCTAAGATAACTGCAAAGATTAAGAAAATAGTAATCCTATTAACTCGAACAAATCTTTTTTCTGAAGCTGGATACATCAATAAACTGATTATTTTATGTAGTTAACTAAATGAACTCATTTAAGAGAAATAACCTTACGGTTACTTCTCTTCTACTACTCGATTATTTTCTCTATTCCATTCTTCTTGAATTCTAATCGCTTCTTCATCTCCTTCAAAATCATGAGGAAGGTTCGAGCTCATAGTTTCAGAGAAAGGAACTGTTTGAGGGATAAAATCTTCGTCGTGCCCTGGCTTACTGTAATCGTATGCCCAACGGTGTACTGTTGGTATTTCGCCAGGCCAGTTTCCGTGAATGTGCTCTACCGGAGTAGTCCATTCCAGCGTATTGGATTTCCAAGGGTTCTGAACTGCTTTCTTTCCTTTAAATATGGAGTAAAAGAAGTTGTATAAGAACGCAACCTGTACTAGAGCTGCAGTAATAGTTGCCCATGTAATTAACAGGTTAACAGAAACCCATTTCTCCATAAATGCAAACTCAGTAAAGGAGTAGTAACGACGTGGTACACCGTCAATTCCTAAAAAGTGCATCGGGAAGAAAACAAGGTAAGCACAAACAAAAGTTACCCAGAAGTGAATGTAACCTAGTCGTTCATTCATCATTCTTCCAAACATTTTAGGGAACCAATGGTACACACCCGAAAGCATTCCAAAGATAGAAGCTGAACCCATTACTAAGTGGAAGTGAGCAACAACAAAATATGTATCGTGAATATTGATATCAATTACTGCGTTACCTACGTGAAGTCCTGTAAGACCACCCGAAATAAAGAAAGAAACCATTCCTATAGCGAACATCATAGCTGGGGTGAACCGTAAGTTCCCTCGCCATAAAGTAGCGGTATAGTTAAAGGCTTTTACTGCTGATGGCACAGCAATTATCAATGTTGTAATCATAAATACTCCTCCAAGGAATGGATTCATACCTGTTACAAACATGTGGTGTCCCCAAACTAAGAACGATAAGAATGTAATAGCCATCAAAGAATAAACCATCGCGTGGTAGCCAAAAATAGGCTTACGTGCGTTTGTAGAAATTACTTCAGAAGTAATACCCATAGCCGGCATTACAACAATATAAACTTCAGGGTGACCTAAGAACCAGAATAAGTGCTGGAATAAGATTGGTGATCCACCTTCGTTAGGTAAAATCTCTCCACCGATTACTAAGTCTGATAGGTAAAACGAGGTCCCAGCAGAACGATCAAAAATAAGAAGTACTACTGCAGAAACTAATACAGGGAAAGAAAGTAAACCTACAACAGCAGTTAGAAAGAAAGCCCATACTGTTAGTGGCATTCTCCAAAAGGTCATACCTTTAGTACGCATATTCAATACTGTACTGATGTAGTTAACACCTCCTAAAATTTGTGAAATAATAAAAAGAACCATACTGATTAGCCACATAGTCATTCCCAGACCGGAACCCGATATGGATTGGGGCACAGCGGATAAAGGAGGATATACCGTCCATCCCGCGGCAGCTGGTCCACTCTCTACAAAGAAAGTAGCAACCATTATTACACATGATGTGAAAAAGAACCAAAATGAAAGCATATTCATAAATGGTCCAGCCATATCACGAGCACCAATTTGATAAGGAATAAGAAGGTTACTAAATGTACCTGATAAACCGGCAGTTAATACAAAAAACACCATCATGGTACCATGAATGGTAACCAACGATAGGAAAAAATCCGGTTTAATACGACCACCTTCAGCCCATTTACCTAAAAACACTTCTAGTATGGGAAATTCTTTATCTGGCCAAGCAAGTTGTATACGGAATAAGACCGATAGCAACATCGCTATAACAGCCATAACAATACCCGTAATTAAAAACTGCTTTGCGATCATTTTATGATCGGTAGAAAAGACATACTTCGTCCAAAAAGAACCCTTATGATCGTGATGATCATGAGATTCACTTCCTGCGGACTGATGAGAGATAACTACACTTGACATATTCTTCTATTCTGATAGTTGTTTCGTTTCGAAAGTTGTTAATTAATTATTC